>CALVSQ010000001.1 GCA_944359085.1 uncultured Bacilli bacterium
CAATACCTAAAACATAAAAAAACTATATTTTATATAGGTTATTTTGCTTTTTTATTCAAAAACTGTCAAACTTGGGGATATGGTTTCAGTTAAACAATTTGAAGATGATGAAGATTATATTACAATTCAAGTATTAGTAGACGATAGTGTAATCGGTTCAGTAATCGGTAAACAAGGCGTTATTGCTAATGCTATTAGAACTATTGTGCAAGCTTCATCTTATGCTAATGGATTAAAAAAAGTAAAAATTAATATTGATTCATTTTAAGAAGATTTATCTTCTTTTTTATTGTATTAATTTTTAATTTATAATATAATATTAAATAGGAAAGATTTGGAGGCATATATGAAGAAAAGAGTTATCAGCGCTATAATAGCTTTATTAATAAGTCTTCCTTTAGTTTATATTGGTGGTGTTCCATTTTATATTTTAGCTATTATTATAGCTTTATTAGCGTTTAAAGAAATATTGGATCTTATTACTAATGACTATTGGATAAGATTAGTTAGTTATATAAATTTTTTGTTTTTGATAGGTAATAGTATTATTCAAAAAAACTTTAGTTCTATTTTAGATTTTAAAGTTTTAGGAATTGTTTTATTAATATATGGGTTGTTATTCTTGTTTAATCATAAAAATAAAGAATTTAATGTTGAAAAATGTTTTTATTTAATTGGAATTACTTTATTTTTAGGTACAGCTTTTGCAACTTTAATAATATTAAGAAATATGAGCTTGTATTATTTTATTTATATATTTTTAATTACTATTATGAACGATACTTTTGCTCATTCAATGGGAACTTTATTTGGTAAACATAAGATAAATGAAATATCACCTAATAAATCTTGGGAAGGATGTTTAGGTGGCGCTTTTTTTGGAGTATTGATAAGTGTTTTATATTATTTAATAATTATTAATTCAGATATTGATATATTTTTATTAATATTTATTACTTTATTTTTATCGATAATTGGTCAATTAGGAGATTTATTCTTCTCACAAATCAAAAGAAGTTATAAAATTAAAGATTTTTCTAATATTATGCCAGGACATGGTGGCATGTTAGATAGATTTGACAGTGTTATATTTGTAGCTTTGGCTATCATATATTTTATTAATTTTTTATAGGAGATGAGTTATGACTTTAATATATTTTATACTGGTATTAAGTATTACAATTTTTGTTCATGAATTAGGTCACTTTATATTTGCTAAGAAAGCAGGTATTCATGTTTATGAATTCTGTATTGGTATGGGACCTAGAATATTTAAATTTACAAGAAAAAATGATGAAACTGAATATGGAATTAGATTATTTCCAATTGGTGGTTTTTGTGCTATGGCTGGTGAAGGCGTAGAAGATGATGAAGATGTTCCAAATGATAAAAAATTACAAAATAAAACATGGATGCAAAGATTTTTAACAATCGTTGCTGGTGTTATGTTTAATTTTATCTTTGCTTTAATTATATTAATTATTATTGGTTTTATAAATGGTAATCCAAATAATAAGCCAATTGTATCTCAAGTTCCTGTTGATAGCCCAAGTTATAATGCTGGATTACAAACTGGTGATGTAATTAAAACATTAAATGGTACTAAAATAAATACGATTGATAGATTGATGATTGAATATCAAATGAACTACGGTGAAACTTTAGAATTAGAAGTTTTAAGAGATGATAAACTAGAAAAAATTAACATTGTACCAACTGAAAAAGATGGTGTATATTCATATGGATTTTCATTAGATTCAACTATTAGATATGGATTTTTTGAAGGTATTAAATATGGTTTTAGTAAATTCTTTAGTTTAATTGAACAAATGTTTTTAGTAATTACTTATTTAGTTACTGGGAAACTTAGTTTATCTAATTTATCGGGTCCAGTAGGGATTTATAATATTGTAGGTGAATCAGCTAAAGCAGGATTACTTAATTTAGTTTATTTAACTGGTTACTTAAGTATCAATGTTGGATTTATTAATTTATTACCAATACCAGCATTTGATGGTGGAAGAATTTTATTTTTAATAATTGAAAAAATAAGAAGAAAACCAATTAAACCAAGTGTTGAAAATACAATTCATGCAGTAGGACTCGCACTTCTTATGATTTTAATGGTCGCAATAACTTATAACGACATTGTAAGGTTTATTATTAAATGATAACAATTAGTTGTTGTAAACATTATGATAAAATAGTAAATTTCTTATATTTAGAAAATGATATTATGTCTAAGTTATTGATAGATTATTATCAAGAATATGTTTTTAATATTAAAAGCGAAAAGAGTAAAATAAAAGTAGATAATATTATGAATTTATATACTGATAAAGAAGATTTTTATAAATATGTTCAATTAAAGTTACAAGATGATATATATGATAACTATGAAAAAGTAATTAGAAAATTAGTTAAAATTTATAATGAATATGAAAATGATAAATTAAAAAAAATCAAAAATTCGAGGTGGTTATAATGTTAAAAGTGGATGGAGTTACAAAATATTATGGTGATTTTAAAGCCGTAGATAATTTATCTTTTGAAGTAAAACCTGGAGAAATATTTGGACTATTAGGTGTCAATGGTGCAGGTAAAACAACAACTTTTAGAATGATTATGGGATTACTTGAACCAACTAGTGGTAATATTACTTTAAATGGCAAAAAAATAGATTATGATGTTACAGATAAAATTGGTTTTTTAACCGAAGAAAGAAGTTTATTAACTAAATTAACAGTTAAAGAACAATGTATCTTCTATGGTGTTTTAAAAGGGATGAAAGAAGAAGATATATTAAAAAGAACAAAAGAATTATTAGAAAAATTTGAAATACCAGAATATTTAGATAAAAAAATAAAAGAATTATCAAAAGGTAATCAACAAAAAGTTCAATTTATAACAGCTATTTTAAATGAACCAGAATTATTAATACTAGATGAACCATTTAGTGGATTAGATCCATTTAATGTTGAAATGTTTAAAAAAGAAATAGTGGAAATGTCTAAAAAAGGTAGTATGATTATATTTTCTTCTCACCGAATGGAACATGTTGAATTATTTTGTAAAAAATTAGTTGTTTTAATGCAAGGTAAATCAGTTTTATCAGGAGAACTTAAGAAAATAAAGCAACAATATCGTAAGAAAAATATTTTAATTAAAGGTGATATTGATACTAAAGAACTAGAAAAAATAAATGGTGTGGTTTCAGTTACTAAGAAATCTGATGAATATGAAGTTAAAATTGAAAATCAAGATATAGTTAAAGATGTATTTAAATATGTTAGTAAATGTGATAATGTAGTAAAATTTTCTGTTGAAGAACCATCTTTAAATGAAATATTTGTAGCTAAAGTAGGTGAATCTTATGAAAAATAAATTAAAGTTTTTAATTGGTATGAGTTTAAAAAGAAAAATTAAAACTAAATGGTTCGTTTTAGCTAATATCTTTTTAGCTATCTTAATAATTGGTGTAGCAAACATTGACCATATTATTACTTTCTTCGGTGGCGATTTTGATAAAGCTACTAAGATTTATGTAATCGATAATACTAATACTTATGATGTATTTAAAGCTAGTATTGATGCAGGATTTAAATTAACAGAAAATAGTAAGTATGAAATTATTAAATATGATAATTCTAAAGAAGAAATAACTGAAACAATTAAAACAAACGAAGAAGAGAAAGATTCTATAGCATTAGTTTTTGATTATGATGAAGAAAACATTGTAAAAGTAGAAATGATTACAAATGGTTTTGTTGATACTTTAAATATGAGTTTAATTAATAGTGCAGTTAATTCTGTTAAAACTTATTTAGCAGTTGAAAAATTTGAAATAAGTGAAGAAGAATTATTAGCTTTAAATACACCTGTTACTATTGAAAGAACTGTTTTAGATGAAGAAAAAGACTCAACTGAAGAAAATATGGAAATGATAATGAGTGCTGTTTTCCCAGTTATTATATTACCATTTTTCATGTTAGTAATATTTTTAGTTCAAATGATTGGTGCTGAAGTTAATGATGAAAAGACTACTCGTGGTATGGAAATAATAATAGGAAATGTGTCACCACAAGTTCATTTCTTTAGTAAATGTATAGCTGGTAATTTGTTTATATTAATTCAAGCAGGTTTATTATTGTTATTCGGTATATTAGGTTTTATATCAAGAAGTTTCTTTGGTGATGTATCAGGTATTGGTGATGTATTTAATCAAGTAACTGGTATGATGAATAGTTTATTTACGCCTTCATTCATTGAATCATTAAGATATATAATACCATTAATATTAGTACTTATGATATTAACTTTTATTGGTTATTCTTTATTAGCAGGTATATTAGCTAGTATGACTACTAATACTGAAGATTTTCAACAATTACAAACACCTATTATGTTAATTAGTTTATTAGGTTATTATCTTGCTATTATAGCTGGCGGTTTTAAAGGATCATTAATAATTAATATTTTAGGATATGTTCCATTTATATCAGCTATCTTAAGTCCATCTTTATTAGTTATGGGTGAATTTACTGTTATTGATGTATTAATTTCTATTGGATTAATGATAGTAGTTATATTCTTATTAATTAAATATGGATTAAAAATATATAAAGTAGGAATATTAAATTATTCTTCTGATAAATTATGGCGCAAAATGTTTAAAGCACTTAAAAACTAGATTAATTCTAGTTTTATTTGCACAGATGGTGGAATAGGCAGACACGCAGGCTTGAGGTGCTTGTGAAGTAATTCGTGAGGGTTCGAGTCCCTTTCTGTGCACCAAATTTGTAAAACTTATATCAAACTTGACTTTTAAGTGATTTTGATGTATCATATTGAAAATTCTTATGAAGGGGGAAATAAGATGGAAAATATATTTTTTAAAGGATTAGAAAAATCATTAAATGAAGGCTGTTATATTAAAGTGTTTAGTTGTTCAATGAGGTATCCTGTTGTTAGAGTTGAAAAGAAAGATAAAGAAACAAATGAAGAACAATTAATTTCATATGCTGAAAATGGTAATGTATTAGCCGCTCTTAATAGTGCTTCTAAAAAAATAATTGATGAAATATCAAAAGTGGATTGCGGAACGATTTTATTTTGTGAAAGAACTTTAATTGACAATGTTGTTGAACGAGGATATGATTTACATTTTTATAAATTATCTAATGGCCAAGTATTATCAACTATTTGTCGTCATACTTATGGTAATTATATACCAATAAAAAGTATTATAAGTGATGACATTCAAAGTGGTTTTGAAATGTTAAATGCAACTTTACAACCTTTTGATTTTGAAAGAACTGAAGATTTTGATGATTTTGCTTATAGTCAAACTGACCTTGTAGATGAATATCAAAAAACTTTAAATAAAAAAACTAAATAAGTATTTTTATAATTATGTTATAATATAGTTAGTTAATAATTATTGCTAACTATTTTTATTATAATTTGAAAGGATTCTTATGAAAATATTATATTGTTTTGAAAATAATAAATACCTAATTAAATTATCAAAAGATAATGATCAAATTAAAATAAATTTTGAAGGTTCTGATTTATATTTTGTAATGTATAATTATCATGATGATAATAAGTTTGTTATAGACAATGAAAATGAATTATATAATTATTTTAAAAATTTATTTAATGAAATTAGAATTAATGACAATCCATATGATAAAATACTTAATGATAACAAATTTATTTGGATAAGTGAAGATTATGGTGAATATGAAAATGCTAATAAATTAATCATTACAGAACTAGATAATAGTTATATTATTCAATTTTATAATAATCCAAATAAGATGTTTGGAAATGCTAAGGTATGTCCTATATGTTTTTGTTTAAGTGGTAGTAAAAATCAGAATATTGTTAACTCATTTGCTATGATGTTTAATAATATTGTTAGTGAAAAATATTGTAATAAAAAACTGAGAAAGTATAATAAAAGATAAAAAAATTTATTAAATAAATGTTATTTTTAATCATTAATTACATAAAATTTTGGCATACATTAAAAAATGTGTTACAATGTGTATGGGTGATTATATGAACACAATCAATATAACAACTGCTAGACAAAATTTATTTCAACTAGTATCTGATGTAAACAAAGAATTTAATCTTATTAAAATTATTAATAGTAAAGGTGAGAATGTGGTTTTATTATCTGAAAGTGATTGGCGAGATATAGAAGAAACAATTTATTTAAATTCTATTTCTGGTTTTGTTGATACAATAGAAGATACTCGTAAAGAAGAAAAATCTAAATGTAGCATCTACAATAAAGGTGAAAAATGGTAGAATATAAAATAATTTTGCAGATAAGGATAAAAAAATATTAAAACAATTATGGCTTAAAATTAAGGTAAAGTATAATTAAGTAAGGTGAAATGGATGAATAAAGAATATAAAATTATAAATAAAAATACCTTTGAAATTGTAGAAGATAGTGATTTTGTCGCAGTTGATAGTCAATTAGCTAAAGCTATATCAATATTAAATAAGAAAGGTTATTATGTTAAAATGTGTTCTAGAGCAAGAATATCTAGACCATTTTTAATAACTGATTTGATTTATAATTTACAAAGTAAAAATTTATTAATAATAAATGAAGAAACTAAAAATGTAATAGATCAATTAGATTATGAATCAACTTTAATAATTTTTAAAGAGAAGTATAATTTTAACAATTTACCTAAAAATTTTAAATTAATAGATACTGATTCTGAAAGCCATCTGATTTTTAATTTAAAAGCTTTAAAAAATACAAATGGTATAGAACTAAAATCATTAATTGAAATTGATGAAGAACATAATAAAAGTATTAAAGATTTAGAAACTTGGGCAAAAAAATTGCCAAATATTTAAAAAGGAGGTTTATGTATGAATAAAGAATATGTAAGAGTAATGCTCGGTAGCTAGGAAAATTCTCAATTTATAACAGTAAAAAAAGGAACAAGAGTAATGCTATCTGATGGAACTGTTATAAGGGCAGGTGTAACCTGTGAAGAATTTAGACAAGAAATGGATAAAAAAATTGATAAAATTTGTAAACAACAAGATTGTCATGAAAGATTACAAAAAGTTAAAACTAAAGTATTAAGTTTATTTAAATAGTATGTATAATACTATTTTTAAATATTCAGTATTTGACAATACAAGGTAGTTGATATATAATTATACAAGAGGTGAGATATGAACACACAATTTAAAAAAGGCGTTTTAGAGTTAATAGTTTTATTAGCTGTCAATAAAAAAGATATGTATGGTTACGAATTAGTTATGGAAGTATCTAAAGTTGTCGATGTTAATGATGGAACAATTTATCCATTATTAAAAAGATTAACTAATGAAAGATATTTTGAAACATATTTAGTTGATTCTACTGAAGGACCTGCAAGAAAATATTATAAAATAACTGTTTTAGGAAAAGAAAGAGTAGAAGAGTTAAGAGATAATTGGAAGTTATTCGCTAATAGTGTTAATAAATTTATAAAGGAGAGTATGAAAAATGAACAAAAGTAGTTTTATTAGTAAATTAAAGAAAAATTTAAAAATATTAGATGAAAATGAAGTTAAAGATATAGTTGATGAATATAGCGAAATAATTGATGAAAAGATAAAAAATGGTAAAACAGAAGAAGAAGCTATTAAAGATTTTGGTGATGTAAATGAATTATGTAAGGAAATTTTAAAAGCTTATAAAATAAATCCTAAATACACTGATGATGATGTTAAATTTGATTTTGAAAATTTTATTAAGAATACTTCTACTAAATTATCTAATTTTACAAAAGGTTTAGTTGAAGATGTAAAAAAACATGATGATATTACTTTAGATTTTGTTTTTGAAGTAATTATTAAAGCTATTATTTTGCTAGTTATTTTTGCTATCATTGGTTTACCTTTTTTAGTAGTATGTAAATTAGGTTATGCAATATTTGAAATAGCATTCTTCCCATTAAATATTTTATTAAGTGTTTTATGGGGCATGTTGATATGGATTTTATATTTTGTTGTTTGTGTTTTAATTAGTATTAGAATGTTTAAAGATAATATAAAACAGACAAAAAAAACAGTAAAAAAAAACAAAAAATTAAAAATTGATGAAGAAAAAAAAGAAGAAAATGTAAAAGAAAAAATAACAAAAGAAAATAAAATAAAAAAAGATGAAGTAGTAAATATATTAAAAGAAATAGCGAAAATATTTATCTTTATATTTATTATATTACCATTGATATTTGTTAATTTAGGTATCGTAATAGCTATATGTTTCACTATTTATTATTTAATAATCGGAATTGATTTGTTAGGTATATTATTTATTTTGTTAGGCTTATTAGTATTTTTTGGTTATATTTCTAATCAGTTATCTAATTTGTTTAGTAAAAAGATTCAATTTAAATTTTATCCATTTTTAATATTTATTATTTTATTAGGAATTGGAATTATATTATCATTTAATACATTTAAAGATATAAAGTATATTGAATACGAAAATAATGATGTTTTAAAATATAATTATATTATTGAAAATAAAGTTAACTTATATTTAGAAGGCAATTATGACATTATTTATAATGAAGATATGAAAGATAATGAATTAGTTATTGAAGTATATTATAATGATGATTTTGTTACAATAGATGAACAACAATCAAAAAATAGAATAGTAATTTTATCAACTGATAAAGGATTTTCTAACTGGTACAATGATTGTATAAATAATTTAAAAGATAATAAAATAGTTAATTATAGTAAAGCAAGTGAATTATATTTTAAAGTATATGGAAATAGACAAACTATTGACGATATTAATATTAAATGAAAAGACATATAAAATTTATGTCTTTTTTTAATTATTGTTATGATATAATTATTATAGTTGCTGGAATAGCTTAGTTGGTAGAGCAACGCATTCGTAACGCGTAGGTCGTAGGTTCGAATCCTATTTCCAGCACCATTAAAAAGGAGTATGATTATGAAGTTAAGATGGGACAGAATTATAGCAGTATTTTTAGTTTTTGTTTTATTAATAGGGGTAGGAGTTTATTTTTTATTTTTTAACAAAGAAGAAGAAAAACAACTAGAAGAACCAGATAAACAAGAACCAGTAGTAGAAAAAAAATTACAAATTTTAGATTTGGAATCTGATACTAGACCAATTGCAGTTATGATAAATAATCATAAGACTGCGCAACCATATCAAACAGGACTAAATGATGCTTATTTAGTTTATGAAATTGTTGTTGAAGGCGGTATTACTAGAATGATGGCAGTATTTAAAGATCAAGATACTGCAACAATTGGTACAGTAAGAAGTTCTAGACATTATTTTCTAGATTATGTTCAAGAAAATGATGCTATATATACACATTTTGGATGGAGTGAAAAAGCTCAACAAGATATAAATGACTTAAATATTGATAATGTAAATGGATTAGTTGATAGTGGTTTTTGGCGTGATCAAGAATTAAGAAATAATGGAGTTCCACTTGAACATACTGCTTATACCAATATAGAAAATATTTTAGAAGTAGCAGATAAAAGAGGATATGAAACAACTTCAACTAAAGACACATTATTAAATTATAGTGTTGATGAAATAGATTTATCAACAATGGAAGGTGCCATTAAAGCTGATAATGTATTTATTGAATATTCTAGTTATCAAGAAAATACATTCAAATATGATCCAGTTAATAAAGTATATAACAAATATAGTGGAGATACTTTAAGAAAAGATTATGTAACAGGTGAAGCTTTTAAGGCAAAAAATATTATTACATACCAAGTAAATAATTATAGTATGGATAGTTATGGAAGACAAGAAATAGATAATATTGGTAGTGGTGAAGGATATTTCATATCAAATGGTTACGCAGTGCCAATTACTTGGGAAAAGGAAAGTCCATCTAGTCAAACAATTTATAAATTTTTAGATGGAAAAGAAATAACTGTTAATGATGGAATTACCTATATTCAAATTCAACCAAAAAATAAAACTTTAGAAATTGAATAATTTTTAGACAAAAGTTATTCTTTTTTTTATCTAACTATGATATAATGTTATAGTTCGGGGTGAAAAAATGATACTAGATGAAGAGTATATATCTATAGTTAAACATATATTAAATAATGAAGAATTTTTAAAATTAAAAAATTATGAGCATCATGGAATAACACGATTTGATCATTCTTTAAAAGTTTCTTATCAAGCTTACAAATTTGCTAAAAAGCATAATTTAGATTATAAATCAGTTGCTATTGGAGGATTATTACATGATTTCTTTCATTCTTCTAATGTTAGTTTAAAAGAAAAATTTATTTCAACTTTTAATCATCCTTTAAAAGCAGAAGTAAATGCTTTAGAAAAATTCAATGTTAATACCAAAGAAGCTGATATTATAAGAAGCCATATGTTTCCTTTAAATTTAGTTTTACCTAAATATAAAGAAAGTTGGTTAGTAAGTTTATATGATAAGAAAGTAGCATTATTAGAATTTAGTTATAAATTAGGTTATAAGTTAAGATATGCATCTAATTTAACTATATTATTGTTATTTAATTTTATAAAATAGATAGATTTCTATCTTTTTTAATTGTTTTAAATAAAAAAATATATTATAATATTGTTATGTCCTCGTAGCTCAGTAGGATAGAGCGATAGCCTCCTAAGCTGTAGGTCGTTGGTTCGATTCCAATCGAGGACGCCATAAAAAAATTACTTGCTTAAGCAAGTTTTTTATTATATAATTATAAAGGTGTTAGTTATGATAAAATTAGAAAAAATTATATATAAATTTATTATGCTATTAATGATATTAATTCCTTCATTTAAATTAATATCATATATTTTATATTTAAGCGGTATAATTGAAAATTCGTATGATTTTAATCATGTTTATGTTTTATGGTTTTCATTACCAATTTTAATTATTTTATATTTAGTTAATCTAATTTATAAAAAAATAACTTATGTTGATATTATAATTTATTTTTTAATTATATTAGCAATTATTTCAACTATTTTTGCACAAGATGTAAAAATATCGATATTTGGAGAATTAAATAGAAACGAAGGATTACTTACACTTTTAAATTATTATTTTTTATTTTTAAATGTAAAAAATATAAATGAAAAAAAATATAAAGAAAAAATAATTAATTTATTTATAATATTAGGCATATTTCAAGTTATATATTCTATATTACAAGTATATACTGATTTCAATTTTATAAAACATTTTTCAAAATCTCATATGGCTATGGGGCTATGTGGTAATCCAAATTTTTTAGGTAGCTATATGGTTATGTTAGTTTTAATAACTAGTGCCTTATATTTGTTAAAAAATAAAAATATATATTTAATATTATCATGCTTATTTGTTTTAGGTTTATATCTAGCAAATTCAACCGGTCCATTTATAGGATTTATTCTTGCTTTAATATTTTTAATAATATTTAAATATAAAAAAATCAAATTGATAAATTTATTTAAACTTATTATTTTATTTATACTAATATTTTTTATTAATGATTATTTAGTAAATAAAAAATATATAGAAGTTAGTACTGATTATAGAAATTACAATATCAAATATGATATTGTAGATACAACAACTAACATAAAAGAAAATAATAAAGAATATAATTATGGTAGCAGTAGATTTAAATTATGGAAAAATTTAGTACCAATAGCTAAAGAGTATTATTTATTTGGAGCAGGATTAGATAATTTAAAAGTTGTTTATCCTAAAGATAATGGACTAGTGTATGATAAAGCACATAATGTTTACTATCAAATACTAATAACAAATGGTATATTTGCTTTATCTTTATATTGTATGTTATGCCTAATTATATTTATTAAAGGATTTAAATTAAAAGATACCTTTTATATTGCTTTATATATTTCGTTTATAGGATATTGTATTCAAGCATTTGGAAATATAAGTGTAATTGATGTAGCTCCTTATTTCTTTGTAATATTAGGGTTATTATATTCCAAAGATAATGAAATTGTGATATAATTTCATTATGCCGATATAGTTTAGTGGTAAAACAGGTCCTTGGTAAGGATCAGCGGACAGTTCAATTCTGTCTTTCGGCACCATAGGGAAATTAGTCGAACTAATCGACTTTAAATATATGAAAGGTTAATTTCGGTTAACCTTTTTTTGTTTGCTCGAAAGGAGTTGATTAGTTATGCAAATAACAAAGGAAAAGTTAAATATTGACGAAACTTTAAATAAAAAAATTAATAATCTACTTAAGTTTACTAGTATTAAGTCAAAGCTTATAAATGGAAATATTATTCATATTTCAAAAACTAATCTTGCTTATATTGAACCGCATAAATTAATTATTAATGAAATAACATATTTATTCTTTAATAATTGTGAAAATGTTTATATTAATACTCTTGAACAATCTATATCTTTAAATGAATTGGAAAGACATATTAAAGCAAATAAAATAAATTAATATATTTTAAAAACACTTTTAAAATACTATTTAGTTTACTTTTGAAATACTAAATTCACACTATTTAGTTTATTGCAAAAATACTGTCAAGTTCTATAATATTATAAAATACCTAAATTATGAAAGGAGTTATGAAAACAAATGAAAAATGCGGCAATATATTGTAGAGTATCTACTGAAGACCAAGCACGTGAGGGATACTCTTTAGGTGAACAATTAGAAAAATTAAAAGATTTATGTAAATTTAGAAATTACAATGTTTATAGAGTCTATGAAGATGCAGGCATTAGTGCTAAAGATATGGATCATAGACCAGAATTTAAGAAAATGCTAGAAGATGTAAAAAATAAAAAGGTAAATGTAATAGTATCTTATAAATTAGATAGATTAACAAGAAGTGTTAGAGATTTAGAAGTTTTGATTACTGAACTTGAAAAATATGATTGTAGTTTAGAATGTGCTATGGATGATATAAATACTTCAACTGCTAATGGTAGATTTTTTGTTAGAATGTTAACAGTTTTATCTCAACTTGAAATAGAAAGAGTATCTGAAAGAACTAAGTTTGGGATGGTAGGTGCTATAAAAGATGGACATATTCCTGTTCGTAAAACTTTAGGTTTTATGAGAGATAATAAAAAATTAATTATCAATCCAGCTGAATCTGAAATAGTAGAAAGAATATTTAATTTATATTTAAAAGGAAATAGTTATCAAAAAATTGCTAATATCTTTAATAAAGAAAATATATTAAACAAAAAATGGTATGATACAACTATATTAAAAATTCTTTCTAATCCCTTATATAAAGGTGATTTTATAAGTAGAGGTAGAACTAGCACCCCTATCCTTTATAAAGGTGTTGTAGAGCCAATTATTAGTAAAAATTTGTGGGAAGAATGCCAAGTTCAAGCAAGAAAAAACTCCCGTAATTACACGAGAAGAAATGATTACATATTCTTTCAAAAAATAATATGTCCTAATTGTCATAAAATAATGGCTTGTAAAGCACCTGGAGGAAGTAAGAAAAAATATATTTATTATCAATGTAATGTTTGTAAAACTTATATTAGAGAAGATAAACTAATTAAATTATTAATTGATGAAATTGCATCTATTATGGAATATGATAATACTGTTAAAAAATTCTTTGCTCCACTTTTAAAACATAAAATAGAAAATACAAACGAATTATTAACTAAAGAAATAAATTCATTAAAAGATAAGATTATCAGATTAAAAGATGCTTATTTAAATAATATTATTAGTATCGAAGAATACAAAATTGATAAAAATAATTTAGAAAACAAAATTAAAAAACTTGAAGAAAAGCAAAAAGAAGAGCGAGAATTAGATAAATATAATTTTACTTTTGAAGATATAATGTTAAAAAGAGATTTAGAAAGCATTAAATCTATGACTATTCCTTTTTATCAAGACAATTTTAAGATTAAATGGAATGAACTTTCGGTTAGTGAAAAGCAAAATCTAATAATGGATTATATTGAGTCAATAGAAGTTATTAAAAAAGATAATAAAGACCTAGAAATAAAACAAATAAATTTTAGAAAAACATTTATCGAAGAATATGCAAACTTATTTAATGCTAAAGCAATTAATTGTTATAAATATATTTCTGCTAACGGTAATAATTTTCAAATAGAAACTTGTGCACCAATGACTAAAGATGAAATAAAAAAATATATTAAAAAGTTACAACTATATTATCCAATTGATTATCAAGAAGTAGAAAAAGAACAAATTAATAATAATCAATTTCAATTAAAATATACTAGAAGTAATCGATTTAATGAACCATTAAAAATAATTCCAATAATTAATAATAATAACTTTAAAACGATAACAAAATATGGAGTTATAGAAATTCCAGTACATCCTATACCTTTAATGGTACCTAATTTTAATATTAAATGATGTACACAAATATTAAATTTTTTTATAAAATAATGTACATTAAAATCAAAAAAATAAAATTTAAATTTGAAAAACGATGTACATTTGGAGGTATTTTTACTATCAAAATTAATCTAATTTGTTATACTTTTGTCTGACAAATAGCCTTTTTTAGGCATTTTTATTAAAAATATAGTATGACATACGTCAGACAATAATAAAAATGTCAGACAATAGAAAAGACTACAAACCCTTATAAATAGGGCTAACTCCCCACTGGGGAGTTGTTTTGTCAGACACACTTATCCTGTTTTTTTGGGTTCCTTAAGTATGTACATAAATTTTAAGAAAAGTTAAAAAATCGTGTACACAAAAATGTACACTGAAAATTACAAAAAATAATAAATAACATAAAAATTCCTCCCATATAAAAAGATTATCTTAATTCGATAATCATATAATTTAGTTTTATAAATTGCAATTTGTATTACTTATTTCTTTTTATAAAAACTTCTTTTTTCAAAAATATTATATATAATATAAAACATATTAAATCAGTAATTGCTGAAAATAATTTTGTATGATTTATGAAAACACTATAAAATAATAAAATAGTTTCAAAAAAAATAAATATAACAGGTAAAACACATAAGATTTTACCATAAATATTATTTTTTCTACCACTCCACAATATTGCACCTAAAATACCACATATAATAGCAGGAAATATACTATATAAAAGCCAACCATATAAGCTATTTAATGATAAATCAATCAATGAATTAAAAGGCGTATATTCATTAAAATGTAAGTGAAAGGATTTATATATCGTTGTAATTAAAAACATTACAAAAATATAAATCGTAGAATTTATAGTAGCGGTTTTTCTTTTTTCACTTAATAATACAATTAGTGAAGTGCTAAACATCCAGAATCCAAAAGTTTTTGAACTCCAATAAGAAAATGCCCACAATTCATTATCAGGAAATTCGCAAAAAAGTACTACCGATAATCCTGCCATTATACTTAATAAAAAGAGCATTAAATAAGATTTAATATTATCCCTAAATATAATTTTCATATTTTCTCACTTTCAACAAATACTATTTGATAATTATCCATATTATACTTTATTTAAAAATATTTTACTTTGTCTCTTTAATATAACTAATGTTATAATCATCTAAATCACTTATTTTTATAGTATTATTTTTTAGAGCATTACTGATTGTTTCCTCATATCCATTTTCATATTTGACAATCATATATTCATTTTTAATACAACTCCAATAATAAACATAATTATCATCTTCGTAAAAGCTTTCTAAAGCCTCAGCACAATGAAAATCTTTTATATCTTTTGTTTTATCAACAATTTCTTTAATTTTTAAATCATCATATTCGACAATTTGACAAGTATATTTTGCGTTTTTAAATAAAGTTTTTTCTTCCTTATTAACACAATGATAATGATTAACAAATAACCCCTTATCTATATAGTTAGTACTACTACCATCATAATATTCTCTAATCTTAAATATAGGACTATTATCAAACAGCAATGCTTGTAAAGTATCAAGAACTATTATTCCTAATGCTACTCCTAAAATAATAAAAGTAATTTTTAAACCTTTTTTCATATATTCCTCCAACTAATTCCTTTCACAATCTATTAAATATTGTTTTTTTATCTCCTTATTTATTAAAGTTAAAGTAATTAACGATAACATCATTTCTATTATTACAATTTCCATCTGTATGCCATTGATAATAATTGCATCATATATTATCAAAATCATTGAAGCAATTATATAAAGATTTCTAATTAATTTTGTATGCCTTTTATTAAAAATAATATTACCCAATATTATTGAACACATAAGCATTATAATCCAAAATATAATTATTTTTATATAAATATATTTAACAATTAATGCTGAAAACAAATAGTATGATATTAGCATTGATGTCATAAATGAAAAGTACAAAATATTAAATTCTTTTCTAGTTTCTGATTTTACTAATAACAATATTCCTATTACTAACCATAACACTATACCAGAAGATATTAATCCAAAATAATGAAGAAAATTCATTCCTGCGATTACATCTCCCCATTTAGATAATACTCCAATTACAGCACCAATAATGATTAAAAAGATAATTTTTATAATTTGTTTTTTCATTGTATACACCTCTACAAATTACCGTTTGTAGTTTCATTGATATACATAATTATATCATATAAAAGATTACTTTAATTTATATTTTTTTTGCTTTCTTTGATAAATCAAAAATTTTTTAAAAATAATTTTAATATTTTGTAGCATATTCAAAAATTTATACGCATTATCATAAAATATGGTATACTAGTATTAGAAATTGACCTCAATTGCGATTTCCAAACGTGGTTATCTCACGCACCAGATTGATAGAAAACTCGAACTTTTCGAGTAGTAATAAATATTAACTAGAAGTACCGTCTAGTTTTTTTTGTTATTATGAGGAAAGTGAGGAGTTTTTAATGAAGGAAGTAAAAATATTAGAAGTTGAAAAGGAAGTTCTAAAAAGAATTGATATGATATGTAGATTTGCTTGTTGTAAGTATTCTATTAAACAAGGAAGTATTATAAATATTAAAGGAAGTAATATTGCTTATGTAAGTCCACATATTATAACAATTAAAGAGAATAATTATTTAATATTTAATGGAAGTGATAAAGTTTTTATAAATGATTATTCTAAATGTATTAAATTAAAAGATATGGAAGTTCATATTAAAAACAATTAAATGTTTTTAAACTAGGCGTACAAAAAGGAAGTGAAATACTTGAGGTTAAAAGTATGGACTTTTTTGTGCTTTTAATCTCTTTCAAAAAAAATAATAGAAAGAGAGATGAAATTATGAACAGCGAAAAGAAAATTGCAGATATTTATATTAGAGTTAGTACACTTGATCAAGCAAGAGAAGGTTTTAGTTTACCTGAACAAAAAGAAAAACTAATTGATTTTTGTGAATCAAAAGAATATGAAATCCACAAAATATATGCTGATGAAGGAATAAGTGCTAAAAACGATAAAAGACCGGCGTATCAACAAATGATAAATGATATTAAAAACGGTACAGTTAATGTCATAGTAGCTTTAAAGTTAGATAGATTAACTAGAAGTGTTTATGATGTAGAAAAATTAATGAAGTTGTTAGATAAATATGGTTGTGATTTGGATTGTAAAGATGATGACTCTAATACATTAACTTCTAACGGAAGAATGTATATAAGATTAACAACTGCATTTAGTCAAAATGAAATTGAAAGATGTTCAGAAAGAACAAAGTTTGGTATGGTTGGAGCTATTAAAGCAGGACACATTCCAAATAGAACTCCAATAGGATTTAAAAGAATTGATAAGAAATTAGTACCAGATGAATTGACTAAAGATATTGTTGTTAGAATGTATGATTTATATTTAGAAGGAAAAAGTTATCAAAGTATTGCTAATATTTATAATAAAGAAGAAATTTTAGGAAGAACAAATTGGTTAGACTCTAGTATTCAAAAGATAATAACTAATGAACTTTATAAAGGAGATTTTATTCATGGGAAAAGAACTAAACACCCTTTGTATTATGAAGATGTTGTTGAACCAATAGTATCAAAAGAAAAATGGAATGCTTGTCAGTATCAAACACAAAGAAATGCTAGACACTATGAAAGAACTGCCACTTATCTATTTACTAATAAATTAAAATGTTCAGTATGTGGTAATTTCTTAGGTGGTAAAGCTACTACTAAAAGAAAAAGTGGTAAGAAATATTATTACTATAAATGCGAAAAATGTAGAACTAACTACAAAGAAGATACTATAAGAGATGGTTTACTACTTCAATTATATGACCTAATAAGAAAAGATAATTTAATCAATAAATATTGCACACCATTTATTAAACACCAACAAGAAGATAATACTAAAGATTATAAAAACGAATTAAAAGAACTTGAAAAACAAGAAGAAAGAATTAAATGTGCTTATCTAAATGGTGTTGTTAAAATGAATGAGTTTGATAATGAATTAAAAAGTATTAGATATAAAATTGATAATATTAATAAAAAGATTAAAGAAATCAAACAATGTGAAAACTTTAATTTTACTACTAATGATTTGTTAATTTTAGAAGATACAGAAACAATAGATAATTTTGTTAATCCTGATATATTTTTAACTAATATTTTAAATTTAACTAATGCTTCAAGAGAAGAAATGAAAAGAATAATTGGTACTTATATTGATAATATTGAAGTTAATAAAGTTGGAGATAAAATAGAACTATTAAATATAGAATATAGAAAAAGTTTTCTAACTGATTTAGTAAATTATCATAATAATTATGGCGTACCTTATAACTTTAATATATTTAGTGATGAAAAAGGTTTTAAAATACCAATGAATCACAAAGGTAAAACAAGTTTAGAAGCAAAGGAATATTTTAACAAACTACAACAAGTCGTTTCAAAAAATAGTTTAAAACTAAATTACTATGAAACTGAAGCAGATAGTAAATTAGAAGATATTAGTTTTGAACCTAATGGAGATTATGAACAAATATTAAGATTAATAGTTTTATCAGATACTAAAAATTATAATGATAAAACTTTAAGATTAGGAGTTATTACTTTAGATTTAGAAAGTGCATTATATTCTCGTTTAAATAGAAAAGAACAACCAAATGAGTTATGCAATATTTAGATGTAAAAGTATTAATACATTAAATGATTTATCCCATATTGGAAGTCATAATAAACGAGAAAAAGAATCTTATAAATCTAATCCTGATATAAGAATTGAAGATAGTAAAAACAATATAGAATTAGTTAAATGCAATAAAAAATATAGAGAAAAGTTTTATGAAATTACTAAAGAATATCGAAAAGAACACGATGAAAAAATGAAAACCATTAGACAAGATAGATATAAAACTTTTGATCAGATGGTAGATGATTCTAAAAGCTGTGTAGCCGATGAAATGATATTTACAAGTGATTTTGATTTCTTCAAAGATATGACAAAAGAAGAAATATTAAAATGGGCTAATGGATGTATGGATTTTGTTTATAATGATTTAGGTTATACTAAAGAACAAGTACTACATTCAGTATTGCATTTAGATGAGAGAACACCACACATTCATTGTGTAGTAGTTCCTTTAGTTAAAAAGTTTGATAAAAGAGATAATAAAGAAAGATATTCTATATCTAAAAGAGATTATATTAAAGATCAAAATTATTTAAGTATATTACAAGATAAATATTGTTTTAGATTAAATAATTTAGGTTTTAAATTAGAACGTGGAGAAAAAGGAACTAAAATCAAAAATCTTTCTTTAGGACAATTAAAAGGTATAACTAGACAATATGAAAGACTTGCTAATAAGAGTAAAAAGAATATTGAAAGCGAACATTTAAAAATTATTAATATGTTAAAATTTTCAAAAAAGAAAGCTTTTTCAGATTCAATTATTATTAATGGCGAATCATATCACATCTTACTAAAATATCTAGATTTATATACTAAAGAAATCCAAAATCAAGTAATATATCAAAACTTTTTTAATGATTTAGATGATTATATTTTTAATTATAAAGAGTTAGAAAAAGAATATAATTATTCACAAAAAGTAATAGATAATTTAGAAGAAGAATATGAAAAACTAGAACAAAATAATAATAACTTAATTGATTTTATCAAGCATATATTAGAAATGTTAAAAGAGTTTTTTAGAAGAATTTTACTTTCTAAAAACGAAGTTGATAAAGATAAAACTATAAATATTTTAAAAGAATGTTATGAAAAAGATTTATATAACTCTTATGATTTAATAGATATTTCTAAAGATAGTGATAAAGAAATAGAATTAAATAATATAATTGAAAAAGAATTATCAGAAAAAGACTACGACTTTTTTACTAGGCCGTAGTCTTTGTTTATACTAAATTTTTGATAATTTAGAAAACACACTTGCACATTGACAACATCAATGAGCATGTTTAGATAATTGTTATCTTTTAATAGGGTTTGAATTGCTACTTTCTATTTTATCTAAAAAATCTATATTATCAAGTAGAATGTTTCTTTTTAATATCTCTGACATACCATCTATAGTTGCAACAAATCCATTGTTGATAATTCCTTGCTGATATTCCTCACTACAAAAAAAATTTAATATATCATCACCAGTTAAATCTTCTTTATTACAAGAACTAGCAACAGCATTAAACCAAATTTCTAACTTTCTTCGATTTTCAGAAATTTTAAGATGTCTATCAAGTGGAGTTGCATTCGGTTTTACATTTTCTCCTAGAGCAGTTTCAAGTCGATTATCAAAATTTCTAATAATAAATTCAAGAATTGATGAAAAATAACTATCATCATATCCTTTATTTTGGTTATAAAATCTTCTTCTATTAACTTCCTCTATCAATTCTTTTTTTCCATCAATAGATAAAGAATAGTAGTCCCCCTTGATTTCCCCTAATATTTTAGTCATAAGTTTTCCTCCTTCTTATTGATTATACCACATTTTTGTGATTTTTTTTGTGTTTTTTCTATATTTTATGTTATACTATAATTAGTTAATAGTTATTACTAATCATTTCTTTCGTTCTGAAAGTTGTTGTACTTCTTCCATAAGGGCACCATTTAAAATGATAGGTTGTAATCAGCCTTTTATAAAAAATTGCATATTTATGCAATTTTTTTAATAATTAAAAGGAAATCATAAAGTTTTGTCTAATATAACTAATAGGAGGTGATTTAATATGGATGGATATTTAAATGAACAATATTTTGTTAACTATTTAAACGGCAAAAAAATAAAAGATTTAAATATAATGTATCTAGATTTAATAGAAAATATTTTTCCAAATATAAACAATGAAGATAAAATTAAAGTTTGGAAAAATCCATTTTCTCAAAAAACTGACATATTTATAAAAATAAATAATATTAAGAAAAGAATAAGTATAAAGTCAGGAATAAAAAATTCAGTTCACGTTGAGCCAATTTCAGAATTTATTCATTTTTTGATTGAAAATAATATTGAAAAAAAATATATAATAAGTTACTTAAAATATCATTATGCTGATGGAACAACTAATGGTAGTGGCATTAAAAGAGTTTCTATAAGTGAATATAAAAAAACAAATCAAGAAGAGATAGATTTATTAAATAAAAGGCTAAATAACAATAATTTAATAAGCAAAGCAATTGAAAGATTTGTTTTAAGAGGTAATAATGACATATATGAAATTGATGCGTTAATATATGGAGTCTCTAACGATTTTATTTTTATAACAAAAAAAGAAATAAAGGAGATAATAAACAAAAAAATTAATTTATATTCAACAGGAATTCATTTTGGCCCATTATCTTGTCAACCAATGAATAGATGTTTGAATTACAATCCTAAATATGAAAAAAATAGATTTTGTGTCCAAATTAAATGGTATAGTTTATTTGATGATATATTAGAGCATAAAAATGATTTGTTAATAAAAAAATGTCAGAACTCTAATCCTTCCGCTAAGAACGTGGCACAAAAAAACTTGTGAATAATCACAAGTTATTATTATACAAAATATGGAGCGGGTGATGGGAATCGGACCCACGTTCTTAGCTTGGAAGGCTAGAGTTCTACCATTGAACTACACCCGCAAATCAGTAGGCAATATAAATTTTACATGAAAATGATAAAAATGTCAACTACTTTTTGAAAAAAAATAACAAAATTCGAATAATAAAAAAATTATCTATACAATATTATATTCAATTATAAAAAAATATTTATTAAATTTTTAGTAATAAACAATAACATAATTCATATATTTAAAGTGTAGAAAGGAATAAGATATATGGAAACATTAAAAGTAGGATCAAAATCAAATCCTAATTCAGTAGCTGGAGCACTAGCGAATGTATTTAGAGAAAAAGGAAGTTTAGAAATTCAAGCCATAGGAGCAGGAGCTTTAAACCAAGCCATTAAAGCAATAGCAATTGCAAGAGGATTTGTAGCACCATCTGGGAAAAACTTAGTATGTATTCCTGCATTTACTGATATAGTAATTGATGGTGAAGAAAGAACTGCAATTAAATTAATTGTTGAATCGCGATAGTTAATAATTTAACTAATATACTAGACACCAAATGGTGTTTTTTTAATTTTTAATAATTTTTGAAAAAGTGTTGATTTTTACTCACAAAGGTGATATATTTGTGTTGAAAAATTGATAAGTTTTATAAGATTTTAACTTTAAAATTTTTATCATTTTTTATATTAACATTTATAGTTTAATTTATGAATATGTAATAATAAATAATTTAGAATAAGAGTTTGGGTGTGAGTAACAATATGAGAAAAATTATTTTTATTGAAGGATTACCAAATGTTGGTAAAACTTATTTGATAAATAAGATAAGAAATCTTAATATGAAAAATGTATTTATTGTAGATGAAATTATTAATCCTAATGTAAATAATCCTTTTGCTGATGCTGAAGATTTATTTTTAAAAAATGATGAAATGAAAGTTAGTAAATATAATGAAGGAATTATTATTATTGATAGGGGACCAATTAGTACTTTAGTATATAATCAAGTTGCACACTTGATTGATAATAACTATAATTGTAAGTATGTTGAGGAATGGTTTAAACAATTTGTTGATATTTATAATGATGATAATACATTTAATTATTATTTAAATAATCCTTTTGTGTATGAACCATCTCTTGATGATAAATCAAATCCTTTTGGTAGTATTGACAATTTAAAATTAACACACTCTTTAATAATTTACAATTTGAAAAAATATGCTAAAAATTTCAGAGAAATTATTTATAATAAAGATAATTTAATGGAGGTTATTGATGAGATTATTAATTAATTTGTGTGCACATGATGGAATAATAAGCCATTATGCAGGTGTTGGAACCATTGTAAGAAGGTATATAGAGGCAATTAAATATTTATTAGATAAAAATAATATAAATTATCATTTAAATTTATTCACATTAGAATTTAATAAAGATAGTATGGGATATAATGAGAATATTTGGAAGGAACATAGTAATTTAGATAATACATTTATTTATATTTGTTCTAACGGAACAAATGGTGAGACTAGCTTTGGAAATATACATAATTGGAGATTAGCTTCTAAAAAAGTTTCAGAAATTATAAATAAAATTGATTTTAAAAAATATGATTATGTCATAACTTTAGCAAACGATACTCCATTTGCTGGATTGCTTGAATTAGTAAAAGAAGAAGAAAATAGCATTAAAGCATGGATTCCTCATTCAACTGGAAAAATATATAATGAAGACATGTCATTATCAAAAGAAAATCAAACTAGGAATGAAAGATTAGAATGGGAACAAGATGTAATTGATTATATAAATAAACATGATAGAACATACCTTATTTCAACAGGAAAATATATAAGGAATCATATTATAGATGAATATGGGTTAAATAAAGATAAAAATATAGATATTATAAATGGTGAATTGTTATTTAGAGATAATATTTATGATAAAAATGATAGAATGAAGGAAATATTAAAAGAATTAGAAAAATATAATTCAATTATTTTGTCTTTAGGACGAGCTGAAAAATATAAAAATTTAGATAAAACTATGTTGCTTGGTAAAGAGATGGAAATTAAATCTGTTGTTATTACACAACAATATTTTGAAAACCAACCAATTGTAGTGGATTATAAAAAGTTAGCTTTGGAAACAAATTCTATATTGTATGTCGACGAACCATTTTCTCTTCCACAATATCTTGTTCAAAATTATAGTAAAAAAATGATTATGCTGATACCATCAGAAAGAGAAATTTTTGGACTTGTTATAAATGAAATGAGAAGATTTAACAAAGATAATGTTCTTATAGTTGCTAATAAAAGAGGTGGTCTTATTGAACAAATAAATGACGGTATTGATGGCATTTTAGTTGATTTAGATAATATTGCTGAGACAAGTACAAAAATTAAAAAATATTTTAATGATGTTGATATTAAAAAGCTAAATAATGCTGGACAAAAAAGATTAAGTAAAGATTACGATTTAATAAAGAATTTTGATCTATTTTTAAAAAGAATATTAGGTGATGCTTATGAATAGATTACTTCCAATAATTGATGAAATGGATACAATAGTTGATTCAAGATGCACATTTAGTGAAACACCTATGGTAAAAAATTTTTTGTTGCTATCAGAAAAAGATAAATTACAAGTTTTGGCAGATTTAGTTCGGCAGACAATATTATATTCAGAAACTCCCAATCCGGATTTTGAGTTGAAAACCTTAATAGGAGATGATTATACTTCTTCTAAAGTATTTATAAATTATGCTAAGTTTTTAGGATTATATAACGATGTTAGACTTGCCATTGGTGGAAGCAGAAAAGGAATAGATTTAGATGGATATAATACATCACATTTTGTGGTCGTGGTTAGAGATCTAAACAATAAAGAATATTTAGTTGATACGACTCCTGATATAGGGTATAGCTTTGGAGAAGTAAAAAGAAAAGAAGATTCAAATATATATACTTATTTAACTTATGTAGATGAAGAATTAGATGAAATAATATATGTTATTAGGAAAAGTATGTATGAAATAAGTAAAGGATTATACCGTCAAGGACATATTGAACTATATAATTGCTATAAAAGATTATTTGATAGAGAATGTTTTAATGGACTACTACTAAAATTTTATGATATAGTTGATAAAAGTAGTTTTTTTCAATTAAAGAATATATTGAAAAAAGAATATGGTAGTAAAATTAAAAGATTAAAAGAATTAAATATTATGAATCAAGAACATAAGAAACGTATTATTAATAGATGGGAAGAACAGCTAAAATTTTTATTATCTCATAGTAAAGATAATAGAGCACAACAAAGAATTGCTCAACGTATCGTCGGTGAAAGAAAAAATAATTTGACTTTAAATATTAATGGGCAAAATATTAAATTAAATAATATTACTCCAAGATTATTTTGGGAATTAGGATGTAATGTCGTATTAATTAAGCCATCTTCATTTGCTGTAGGTGTTTCAGCATCTGTTACTGAATATATGATTCCTGATAGAAGCAAAATTATTACTTCTTATGATGCTAATTTAGGTGCACCTTCAGAACTAGGATTAAAACCTATGAGTTATTTTCATCCACATGGAATGAAATATGAACAACAAATGTTTGGTATAAGTAGAATAATTTTAATACAAGATAATGCAAAAAAACTAAATGATAGGAAACATTTTATAAGAGAAAATTTTGTTCAAAAAATTGCGGGACATTATGTCAATTGGTTTGATGGAAGCAAGATGTTATGGGATCCTAGTTTAAATACTAATATGGTTCATTCAACAGATGATGCTAATGAGACTAGCATACATTTTTTAGCTGATTATCCTGAATATCAAGTATTTACTAGATATAATTATCCTAATCCAATATTAAGAAAGGAAAAGAAATAATGAATAAAGAATATGAATATAGTTTAAAAGTAAAAGATGTAAGTGAATTTATAAAATATTGTAATGATAATAATTATGTAAAAGAAGATGAGTATTTGCAAACAAGAACGCTTTTTAAAAATGGTGGACCTGTTATGGCTAGAATTACGGAAAATGAAATAAATGGTAAAGTAGAAAAGATACTTAATTTTAAAGATGATAATTTAAATGATAATACTTTGAAAATATCAAGAGAAAGTAAAGATTTAATTGTTACTTCAGAAAATGAAGAATTTGTTGAATCATTACTTCAAATATTAGATTTAAATAATAAGAAAGTTTTAAAAAGAAAAAGATATGTATTTGTTAAAGAATATGTTAAGTTTGAAATTGATGAATATTTAGAGCCTATTATGAATGTTATAGCTATTGAAGGAATTAAAGAAGAAGTAGATAAAGTATATGAATCTTTATCCGAACTTATAAATATTCAAAAGGTTGATTAAAAGAATGAATCATTCTTTTTTATTTAAAAGTTTTTTGTTTGTAGCATAAACATATAGTATATTTTATTTTTAAAATTTAGTTTGAATTATAAAGATAATAATTTAGAGGTATGCGTTTTTACTATCAATTGCATCTTCGTTGTTTGAAAAATAATAGTAGAAACTAGTCATTCTTAAATTATTACTGCTTCCAAAGTGTAGTAAGAGGATTTGTAGCACCATCAGGGAAAAACTTAGTATGTATTCCTGCATTTACTGACATAGTAATTGATGGTGAAGAAAGAACTGCAATTAAATTAATCGTAGAGGCTAAATAGCCTTTTTTTTATATTCTCATATAATAATATGGTGATTATATGAAAGAATTAATAGGAAATACTCCTTTAATAAAAATAAAATATAGGTATCAAAATAAAATAAAAAATGTCTATGCAAAATTAGAATATTATAATTTAACAGGAAGTATAAAAGATAGAATGGCTTATTATATAGTAACTGAAGCATATAAAAATAAAACATTAAATAAAAATCAACCAATTATCGAAGCAACAAGCGGCAATACAGGAATATCATTAGCAGCAGTAGGAGCAAAGTTCAATAATCCTGTTTATATCTTTATGCCAGATTGGGTGAGTAAAGAAAGAAAAAATATAATGGAAAAATATGGTGCTAAAGTCTATTTAGTTTCTAAACAAGAAGGTGGCTTTGTGGAATGTATTAAAAGAGCCAATCAATTAGCAAAAGAACTTAACGGTTTTAGACCAAATCAATTTGAAAATAAACTAAATGAAGAAATAAATTACATGACGACTGCTCAAGAAATTATAAATAAAAATATAAAAATTAGTGGATTTGTAAGTGGAGTAGGAACAGGTGGTACTTTGATGGGAATAGGTAAAAAATTAAAAGAAATATATAAAAATTCAAAGGTGATTGCAATAGAACCAGAAAACTTACCAATTATAAGTAAAGGGATAAACGAAGGAACACATAAAATTGAAGGAATAGGTGATGAATTTATACCTCAATTATTAGATAAAAATATAATTGATCAAATAATATTAATAAATGATGAAGATGCAATAAATATGACAAACTTATTAGCAAGTAAACTTGGGTTAGGAGTTGGAATATCAAGTGGTGCTAATTTTTTAGGAGCAGTGCTAAGCAATTTAGATAATGTAGTAACAGTGTTTCCAGATGATTTAAAAAAATATCTTAGTGTTGATAACAAAATTAAAGAACAAGAAAACAATTTCATATCAAATAAAATAGAATTAATAGATTTTGAAATAGTTTAAATTGCTTGATTTTTTTGAAATATAAATATATAATTAAATAGGTGGTTAAAATGGATAATAATTTAAAAAGAAGCATTATTTTAGAACATTATCAAAATCCAAAAAATAAAGGATTAATAAGTGATAGCACATATTTGACTTCTAATACAAATAACGAAAGTTGTATCGATGAAATAAATCTAATGGCAAAAATCGATAATAACAAAATTGTTGACATTAGATTTGATGGTGAAGCTTGTGCAATATGCACAAGTAGTACATCAATAATGATAGATACATTAATTAATAAAACAATAGAAGAAGCTAATGAAATATATAATAATTTTGAAAATATGATAAATGAAAAAGAATTTAATAAAAATATTTTAGAACAAGCAATAGTATATGAAGACATATACAAACAACCTAATAGAAAAAAATGCGCATTGCTTCCATGGTGGGGAATAAAAAAAATAATCGACAAGGAAAATAAAAATGACTAAAGGATTAACTAAAACAAAAATAAAAGAAATATCAAAAATAAAAAAAGAACCCAAGTGGATGCTAGAATTTAGGTTAAAATCATTTGAAGCATTTACAAATTTTGATAATCCATTTTTTGGACCAAATTTAAATATAAAATTTGATGAAATAAATTATTATAAAAAAGTAACTGATAAGATAGCAGATAATTGGAAAGATGTACCAGAAGATGCAAAAACAGTCTTTGAAAAAGTAGGGTTAATTGATGCTGAAAAAAAATATTTATCTGGTGTAGGAGCTCAATTTGAAAGTGAAGTTATATATCATAATATGCTAGAAGAATTAATCAAAAAAAATATTATCTTTTGTGATACTGATACGGCTTTAAAAAAATATCCAGATTTATTTAAAAAATATTTTAATAAGCTAGTAAAATATGATGAAAATAAATATACAGCATTAAACGGAGCAGTTTGGAGTGGTGGGACGTTTATATATGTACCACCAAATACAAAATTAGATCGTCCTTTACAAAGCTACTTTAGAATAAATACAAAAAATATGGGACAATTTGAAAGAACTATCATTATAGTAGATGAAAATAGCGAATTACATTATATGGAAGGATGTACAGCCCCAACATATACATCAGATTCACTACATGCAGCAGTTGTTGAAATATATGTAGGAAAAAATGCTAAATGCCGTTATACAACGATTCAAAATTGGTCAACTGATGTTTATAATTTAGTAACAAAACGTGCAATTGTTGAAGAAAATGGATTAATGGAATGGATAGATGGCAACATAGGATCTGGAATTAATATGAAATATCCAGCATGCATTTTAAACGGAAAATATGCTAAAGGAAACACAATATCTGTTGCAATAGCTTCAAAAAACCAAATTCAAGATACAGGAGCAAAAATGATTCATTTAGCCCCTTATACTACAAGCAATATCATAAGTAAATCAATAGCAGCAAATGGTGGCGAAGCAAACTATAGGGGAACAGTAAATATTACAAAAAAAGCAGTTAATTCAAAAAGTAAAATAAAATGTGATACAATCATAATAGATGATTATTCTAAAAGTGACACGATACCTAAAAATATAGTTAGCAACAATACTTCAAATTTGGAACATGAAGCTACAGTTTCAAAATTAGATCAAGATAAATTATTTTACTTGATGAGCAAAGGTTTAAGCGAAGAAAAAGCTAAAGAATTATTAATAATTGGTTTTATTGATAAATTTAAAGAAGAATTACCTATGGAATATGCTGTAGAATTAAATAATTTATTAAAAAACTATTTTTAATTTAGTTTATAATATGTTATAATATTATTAAGAATAAAGGAGGAAAAAATGAAAAAACTATTATTAGTATTAGTGACATTAACACTTTTAGTAGGTTGCAGTAATCAAAAAGAATATGAAAAAGCAATGAAAGAAAATGCAACATTATTTTATAACGATTATCAAAAAGGTCAACAAGGATTAACAAATCCAACAATATCAATTAAACAATTAAAAGATGCTAACGAGTATGTAGATGCAAATTATGATTTAAGCAAGCTAGAAAAATGCAAAGATGAATCATATGTTGAATTGATAATTGATCAGGATACAAAAGAAGTTACAGGTGCAAAATACTATATGCAATGTGAATAAAACTTATCAAATAATGATAAGTTTTTTAATTTTTTTGAAATTTTATATAATTTTAAAAATTAAATATACTCATCAGCTAAATTTGCTATATAAAAGTTAAAATTTACTAATCAAACTAGAAAAATCAATAAAATAACTTAATGAAAAAATAAAAAATTGACATTTGAATCGTTTTTTAATACGTGATATATTGTTCTTGAAAGGAGGAAAATATGCTAAATCAATCGATATTAGTAGGTAGAATTGTTAAAGAACCGGAAGTAAGAGAAACAGAAAATGGTACAAAAGTCACTAACATAACATTAGCTGTTCAAAGACCATATAAAAATGTAGAAGGTGAGTATGATACCGATTTTATTTCTTGTGTATTGTGGAAAGGAATAGCCGAAACAACTGCTGAATATTGCAAAAAAGGTGATTTAATAGGTATAAGAGGAAGAATACAATCAAAAATTACTGAATATCCAAATGATATAAAACATAATGTTATGGAAGTAGTTGCTGAAAGAGTTACTTTTTTATCAAGTAAAAAACAAGAAGATTAAAAATAACCCCGTTAATAATAAAAACGGGGTTAAATATTATCCATGTATTTTTTTACATAATCTTCATAAAATAAAACGTCTGGTTTCATTTTAAATATCTTGGCAATTTTTAAAGCGGTTTCATAACTTAATCTCCTTTTTTGATTTTCAATTTGCCAATAAAAAGATTTACTAATATTTAATTTGTTAGCCATATCTTGACAACTATAGTTATATTTCATACGATATTGTTGTAACTTACTCATAAATATTACCTCCTTATGTTAATTATACATTAACTTTATATTAATTTCAAGTAAATATTAACAAATAATTAAAAAAGTTGTAAAATAGAAAATATAATGATATAATTATGTTAACAATTTGATTACGGAGGTTTATATGATAATAGGTGAAAGATTAAAAGAAGCTAGATTAGCTAAAAAAATGTCACAAGAAACATTAGGTAAAATTTTAGGAGTATCAAAAGTTTCAATATGTGGTTACGAAACAGGAACACGTACACCAAATATGAGTAACTTCTTAAAATTAATTGAAATATTAGATCTAGATGCTAAATATGTATTAGGTATGGATGTTAAAGTAATTAATGAAGATAATGAAGAATACCCAGTAAAATTAGCTAAAACTGATATTCAAATAATTGAAGAATTAAAGAAAAATCGTGAATTATATAATATGTTTTGTTCTAATCCAAAAAGAACAGTTGAAAGAGTTAAGAGTAAATTAAATTTAAAATAATTACTCTTTTATTTTTAAAGTATTTGGGGTATAATACTATTAGGAGAGAATACTATGTATAGAAAAAAACAAAAAGAAAAAAGAAATAAAATAATAATTATATGTGTATTAATTTTTTGTCTAATAACAGGATTTATTATTAATGTAGTAATGACAGATAGAAACTTAACAATATTTGAAAAAACTATTAAAGACAGTGTTTTAACTGTTCAAAAAATATTAGCTTTCCCAATTGATTTTGTTGCCAATAAAATAAATGAAAATAATGAAAAAAATAAAATGTATGAAAAATATATAGAATTAGAAAATCAAGTAAAAGAAAATGAAAAATATAAAGTAGAAAACGAAGAATTAAAAAAACAACTTTCTGATATGAAAGAATTATTAAACATAAATGATACCATTGCAGAATATACTTATTTAAATGCAAATGTAATAAATAGAAATTTAGATTATTGGAATGATACTTTAATTATAAATAAAGGTGAACATGATGGTATTACTAAAGATATGCCAGTTGTAATAGGAACTAATTTAATAGGTAAGGTTATAAGTACAACAACATTTAATAGTACAGTGAGATTAATTACAGCTACCGATGTTGTTGATAAAATATCAGTAAAAATTAAAAATGGTGATGATTATATTTATGGAATATTAAATGGTTATAATAAAGAAAATGATACTTATACAATTGAAGGTATCTCACAAAATGCCAAAATAGAAAATGGATCAATTGTAACCACAACAGGAATGGGGGATATATTTCCTGCTGGAATAGTAATAGGAAAAATAACTGGAATAAATACTGATGCATTTGATTTATCTAATGTTTTAGAAATGAAGTCTGATGTAAATTTTGATAATGTAAACTATGTTACAGTATTAAGGAGAAATATATGATTGTTTTAATATCAATGATATCATTTTTCTTAGATGGAATACTATCACGATATATTTTACCAAATAGTTTATTTTTACCATTATTTACAATTGTATCATTAGTTATTATTTACCCATATTTTAACAATGATAATTTTCGTTATTTTAAATTTATAGCAATAATTGGATTGTTATATGATATTGCTTATTTTAATACTTTATTTTATAACTTTTTTATATTTATAGCATTAGGATTTGTAATTGGATTAATTAATTATCTATTATCTAATAATATATATACTAATATATTAATGACAGTTGTAAGTATAACCATATACCGAATAATAACTTTTTTAATAACTATTATTTTTAAAACATCATATTCATTATCTGAATTATTACAAAGTATATATAGTTCATTAATTTTAAATATAATTTATTGTTTAATAATTTATATAATAACTGAAATTTATAGTAAGAAAAATAAAATTTTAAGAAGCAAGTAGTTGACATACTAACTAATTATGTGATATTATTAAAAGCGACGTAATCCGCTGATAAAATTATTATGATTATAGTTTGAAAAAGGAGAGTGACATCGTGAATTTAATAGACAAAATTACTGAAAAACAAATTCGTAACGATATTCCTGAATTTAGAGTTGGGGATACAATTAAAGTAAACGTTAAAATTGTTGAAGGTAAAAGAGAAAGAATTCAAGCGTTTGAAGGTTTAGTAATGGCTATTCAAGGAAGTGGCGTTAGCAAAAATTTCATCGTACGTAAAGTATCAGGTGGCGTTGGTGTTGAAAGAACATTCCCAATCAATAGTCCAATTATTGAATCAATTGAAGTTGTTAGAACAGGTAAAGTTAGACAAGCAAAACTTGGCTATATCAGAACAATGACTAAACAACCAAAAATTAAAGAACGTCGTGTAAAAGAAGCTGAATAAGCTTTTTTTGTTTAATTTTTTTTAAAAATGTTATATAATATTATAGGAAGTGATAAGATGAAAATACTAAAAGAATTAGTTCCTTATGCCATAATATTAGTTACAGTTATTTTTATTAGAACATTTATAGTAACACCTGTTATTGTATCTGGAACATCTATGAATAATACTTTAAAAGATGGCGAAATATTATTATTAAATAAATTTGATAAATCATATGAAAGATATGATATAGTTGTTTTTGATTATAAAGATTCTAAGTTAGTAAAAAGAGTTATCGGTTTACCAGGAGAAACTGTTGAATATAAAGATGGAATTTTATATATAAATGGAGAAGAGATAGAAGATCAATTTGCTTCAATTACTAGTGATTTTAAATTAGATAAAGTGATACCAGAAGGATATTATTTTGTAATGGGTGATAATCGTAATAATTCAAGTGATAGTAGAATAATTGGGTTGATAAATGAAAAAAAAATAAATGGAACAACAACATTTAGCTTGTGGCCGATTAAATTTGTAAAGTAAGTATTCTTACTTTTTTTGTGATATAATGTTATTGGTGACTCGTTATGAATGGTGTTTTAGGTAGTTTAAAAAATATGCTTAAAAGATGGCGTATTAATTTTAGAAAAAAGAAAAAACAAGATGAAGTAAAAATTTATAATAGAAAAATAACAAAATATCCTAAACTTACATCTTTTATTTATAGTACAATAGCTATAATTTATTGTCCATTTGGTTATATGTTTGCTAAAAGTAATAAGCAAGCAAGTAATGAACAACCTAAACTATATAAAAAAATAGAAAAAATAAATGTTAAATTAGATGAAATGATTGTTAAAAAGGAAAATAATATCAAAACTATTGAAAAAGATATATTTGAAGTAAAAAAGCAAATTAAAATTCCTATGTCTAAAGAAAGTAAAAATTATTTCAACTCAAAATTAAAAGAAATAGAAATAAAAATTCAATTTATTAAAAATCCTGATAAAATTAGTAATATAGAAGCTGAAGTAATTAATGAATCATTAGAAAAAAGTGCTGTTAAACATAAAAATGTTAATAAAAAATTACTTCAATCTTTGCCTATTTCGTTAGTCTTAGTTAAACAAAAAAAAGAAGATAAATTTAACTTTGTAAAGCAAGCAAATAAAGAATTAAAAAATATAAATGAGCAAATTAAAAGTATAGAAAATAAAATATCAAATGTTAATCAATATAATCATTTTTATGATTTAGAAAACGAATTAAAATATTTAAGAAAAAAAATTAAAACTTTAAAAGAAAAATATGAAGAAATAAAGGATTATTTGAATTTTGAAGTAGATTACGATAAATACGAATTGTGTAAAAGTCCTAAAAAAATAGATGAAACTTTAGAAAGAATTGAAAAAGATTTAAAATTGATTGAAACAAAGAAAAAAGAAATGTTAAATAAAAAAGAAGAAGATAAGCAAAAAAATATAGAAGAAAAAAAAGAAACTAAAAAACAAAAAGAAAAAAAAGAAGAAAAGAAAGAAAAAATAGATGATATTATTAAAGCCCAACAATTAATTTTAAATAACATTATGAATCAAAACAAATATTTTGATGATTACATGAAGAAAATTTCTAAAACAACTAATAAAAAAAGAACTATTTTAAGTTCATTATCTAATTTATCAACAATTATTTTAAATTTTACAGTATCATTATTGCCAGTTTCATTATTTAAAAATAAATTATTAGGAACTTTAGTAAGTAGCATTATGATAAACAATTCTCTTAAGACCATGAGAAGAATATTAAATCCTAGTTTAAAAGTAGATTATCAGTTATTTATTGATAATTATTATAATAGTAAAAATATTCTATTTGATACATATCAAATGTGTGATAATTCATTACAAGAATTAACCTTATTAAAACAAGAATTATTAGTTTTTGATCAAAATGATATAAAACAATTATTATTTCAAATTGAATTAATTGAGAATAATATTAAAAATCAAATGAAATCTTTAAATATAAAAAAGGAGACTATTGAAAAGGTATATGTTAAAATAAAAAATAAAATAAGTTAAAAAATATTTAATAAATAGAAATGAAAAAAAATTTTGAAAATATTGAATAATTGTAATATAATATGGTATAATTATGTAAATTGAATGGAGTGAACGAAATGAGAGAATATATTGAAGAACAAATTAATGAAAAAATAGAATCTTTAGGTTACGGTAAAGTGAATGTTATATATTCAGGTAGAAAAGATTTATGTGATTTTCAATGTAATGATGCATTTAGATTAGCTAAAATATACCACAAAGCCCCAAATTTAATAGGTGAAGAAATTATTAATCTTATAAAAGATTTTGATATATTTTCCAAAGTTGAATTTGTAAATCCAGGCTTTATAAATATAAAAGTAAGTGATAAATTAATAAATAAATTTATTAGAGAAATGAACGATAATCCTAAATTTAATTTAAAAAAACCTGATAAAATAGAAACATTTGTTATAGATTATGGAGGATATAATGTTGCTAAACCACTTCATATAGGACATTTGAGACCAACTATAATAGGTGAATCTATTAAAAGAATTATATCTTATAAAGGACATAAAACAATAGGTGATGTTCATTTAGGAGATTATGGTTTACAAATGGGACAAGTAATTTATGGTATAAAAAGAGATAATTTAAAAATTGAAGATATAACAATTGATTATTTGAATAAAATATATCCAGAAATAAGTGCTTTGTGTAAAGAAGATGAGAAAGTAAGAGAAGAATGTGTTTTAATTACTAAAATGATTCAAGATGGTGATAAATACTATAATGAATTATTAGACAGAATAATTGAAATATCAGTTTCAGATGCTAAAAAAACAACAGATTATTTAGGAATAACATTTGATCTTTGGCATGGTGAAAGAGATTCTTATCCTTATTTAGAAAAATGCGAAAAAATGTTAAGAGATAAAAACTTATTGACTCTTAGTGAAGGTGCTTTAGTAGTTAATGTAAAAAAAGAAGAAGATAATAAACCAATGCCACCTATGATGTTTAAAAAAAGTAATGGAGCATATGTTTATGATTCAACTGATTTAGCTACTATTTATGAAAGATATATAAACTATAACCCAAATCATATAATTTATATAACAGATTTTAGACAAAATCTTCATTTTGAGCAAGTATTTAGAGTAAGCGATATGGTTGGCTTAATACCTTATGAGTGTCTTGAACATGCCTATAATGGAACTATAAATGGTAAAGATGGCAAAGCATTTAAAACAAGAAAAGGAGATGCTCCTAAATTAAGTGAATTATTTGATTTAGTAAAAGATACATTTATATCATTAAAAGAAGAAAATAAAAATATGAATAAAGAAGATATAGATAAAATAGTAAATGCAATAATTAAATTTGCTGATCTTCAAAATAGCAGGGATAAAGATTATATATTTGATATAGAAAAATTTTCTCAAGTTGTTGGTAAAACCGGGCCTTATATTTTATATACATATTTAAGAATTCAAAAAATATTAAAAGATAATTCAATAGAAAATAATTTAAATGATATTATTTATAATGAAAAAGATCGTAATTTAAGAATGAAATTATTAGAATTTGAAACTTCTTTTGATAGTGCTTTTAAGGAAAGAAAACCTAACTATATAGCAGAATATGTATATAATGTTGCTATTTTAGCTAATAACTTTTATGAAAATAATCATATAATGGGATTAGAAGATTTAGACAAAAAAAATTCATGGCTTTATATCCTTAATTTGACGAATAAAATATTAAAAGATATGCTTTACTTACTAGAAATTGAAATACCATCATTTATGTAGATAGAGTAAACTATCTTTTTTTAATAGATTATGATATAATTTAGAAAAAAATTTAAAATTGAGGTAAAAATATGATTGATATAAAACAAGCTAAAACAGAATTCAAAAAATTTTTAAAAAGGTATGATAATAGTGAATTAGGATTTGAATTAAAAGTTGTTCATACTTATCATGTTATGGAAAATGCAAAAAAAATTGCAATAAAATTAAATTTAGCCAAAGAAGATATTGATTTAGCAGAACTAATTGGTCTTCTTCATGATATCGGTAGATTTGAAGAGATTACTACTTTAAAACGATTTGATAGTGTTTCATTTAATCATGCATCATATGGAGTAAAAATGTTATTTGAAGATAATTTAATAAGAAATTTTATTGCTGATAAAAGTTATGACGAAATAATAAAAAATGCAATTAATAATCATAATAAATTATCTATTGAAAAAGATTTGGATGAAAAAAGCTTATTACATTCAAAAATAATAAGAGATGCTGATAAATTAGATAATTTTAGAGTGAAAAAAGAAGAAAATATAGAAGCGATATTTCCAGGAAAAGTAAAAAATAAAAGTGATATAGAAGATTCAACTTTATCTAATGAAGTTTATGAATCAGTTAAGAAGAAAAAATGTGTAGATATTCATAATAGGGTAACTCCTCTTGATTATTGGGTTTGTGTATTAGCTTTTATATTTGATTTAAATTTTAAAGAATCTTATGAATTTGTTAAAGATAATGACTATATAAATGTATTAATAGATAAATTTAGTTATAATGATTTAGAAACAAAGAGAAGAATGGAAGATATAAGATTTATTATGAATGATTATATAAATGAAAAAATATATAGTAATTAATATTTTTAATAAAAAGAAAGTTGGAATATGTTATGAATAAAAAAGAAGTATATGATTATTTAAATAAAAAAAATATTAAATATGAAGTAATAGAACATGAAGCTGTTCGTACTATGGAAGAATCAACAAAAATTGGCGTTTTATATCCAGATGGTGATGCTAAAAATTTATTTGTTCGTGATGATAAAAAAAGAAATTATTATCTTATTACCGTTAAGGGTGATCCAAGAGTAGATTTAAAAGAATTTAAAAATAAATACAATACTAGAACTTTAAGTTTTGCTTCAGAAAAAGATTTATGGGATAAAATGAAGTTAATTCCTGGTTCTGTAACACCTCTTGGATTATTAAATGATAATGATAAAAAAATTATATTTTTCCTTGATAAAGCGTTTTTTAATGGAAGTAATATGATAGCGGTTCATCCAAACGAAAATACGGCAACCGTATGGTTAAATGTAAATGATTTGGTTGAAATAATTAAAGAACATGGCAATCAAATAAATATAGTTGATATTTAAATATAATTTTATAGTAGATATAAAAGTCTACTTTTTTTGTGGTATAATAATATAAGAGTGAAGTGATTTTATGGAGTCAAAAATTTTTAATTGTATATCAACTATTGGTTGTATTATTACAATAATTTTATTATATATTTTTATTATAATTAGTGATAGCTTTTATTTTAATGGATGTACAATTTTAATGTTCTTGTTGATGCTATTAAATCCTATTGCTAATACATGTAGATTAAATAAAAAAATTATAAATAATCCTATATTTCATTTTTTAATTGTCACATTGACTGGTTATACTTCGTATATTTTAATAAATAGTATTATAATATATATTCTAAATAGAAATGAAGAATCGTTAGCATATCATATATTTTATGATAGACTTTTATATATTTTTTTATCAATAATTGTTATATTATTGATAACTTTAATATTTAAAAAAATTAATGTAAAGTCTAATAAAGATAATTCTAAAATTATGCTTTTAATAATTTTAATAACATCATTAATACCAATATTAACTCATGGTAGTGTGCCATTAATATGTGCAGGATTTAATATTGTATTATTTATTTTTACAATAATAACATTTTTTAAATTAAAATTAATTAATACAACAGATGAATTGCGAAGTCATTATTTAATTTTAATAGTTAGTTCTTTGATATCAATTAATCCAATTGCACTTGTTTTATCTATCTATATGTTTTTACAACAAGATATTTTTGGCCTACATATTTAATAATGGATTATAATTTTATAGTAGATACAAAAATCTACTTTTTTAATGTTTTATTAGGTATATAGTGTGACATGTGATATAATGAGCATACAAAGGCGAAAAAAATAGTAGGTGATAAAATGAAAAAAAATATTCTTATTGTAGAAGATGAAATGGATATAGCAGAATTATTAAAGTTATATTTAGAAAGTGAAGGATTTAATGTAAATATTGCTAGTGATGGAATAGAAGCAGAAAAATTGATGGACGATAAAAATTTTGATATGGCATTAGTTGATATAATGATGCCCAGAAGGAATGGTTATGATTTAATAAAAAAGGTCAGAGAATATAATTTAAAACTACCGATTATAGTTTTGTCTGCTAAAAATTTAGATAATGATAAAATAGTTGCATTAAATTTAGGAGCAGATATGTATATTACAAAGCCATTTAATCCTTTAGAAGTAGTTGCTAATATAAAAGCTTTGCTTAGAAGATGTTCAGTACTTGGAATCAATAATATTATCAAATACGATAATATCGAATTAAACACTAATGAATTTTGGATAAAAAAAGATGAAAAAATAATTAATTTTACAGCTACAGAGTTAAAAATATTAATTAAGTTAATGAGTAAACCTAATGTAATATTTACAAAGGCACAATTATATGAATGCATAAGTAGTGATAATTTTTTCAATAATGAAAATGCAATGATGGTTCATATATCAAATATAAGAGGAAAATTAGAAGATAATCCATCAAATCCAAAATATATAAAAACGGTCAAAGGGCTAGGGTATAAATTTAGTTATGAAAAAAAATAAAAGTTTTGTTAATTTTTGTGTCTTTTATTTATCTATTTATTCGTTATTGTTATTTCTTACTTTTATATTAACTAATACATTAATTAATAATAGTATTATTAATGTTTCTAAAACTTTATATGATTTTATAAAATATGATTATTTATTAAAAGAAGATGAATTTGATAAAATACCAGTAAAAAAATTCAAAAGAAATGAAATTGTTATTTTTGATGAAAACAAAGAAGTTTTATTCAGTACCAATAATTACGAAGAGGGATTTTTAACTAAAGATGAGTTAATGTTTATTAATGAATATTTTACTGATACATATTTTCTTGTCCAAAGTATTAATAATGACAATTATTTAATTACAGAAAATAATTATAATCAAGAAAACAAACAAACTGAAATATTAAATTATGCTATATTAGATTCAAACTATAATATAATAGATGGAAATTTATTTGAAGAAAAAACAAAATTAAGTGAAAAAGAGTTTATATTACTAAAAGAAGGAATGAATGGTAAAAGTTATGTATCTAAATATTCATATGTAAATAATGAAGGAAAAGAAAGAATATTAGTTTTTTATGAACGATATTTAAGTAATGAAGAATATGAAAAAATTACTGACAACATATTATCTAGATGGATTTTTGTAATTCCTATTATATTAGTTTTAAGTGGTATAATAATTATTATATTTTATTACAAAATAAAAAAATCTATTAATATTATGAAAAAAAGAATATTAGATGATAATTATGCTTTAAAAAAGAAAAATAATATTCCGATTGAGTTTAATGAATTTTGTATAAAAATTAAGGATTTATTAAAAAAATTGGAATTAGAAAAGAAAAAAACAGAAAAAGAAGAAAAACTTCGTCAAAGTATTATTACTAATTTAAGTCATGATATAAAGACTCCGTTAACAGTTATTCAAGGTTATGCTAAGGCATTTTGTGATGGTGTTGTACCAAAAGATAAAGAGAAAAAATATATGGAAGCTATATATAATAAATCAGTTATTTCTACGGAAATTATAAATTCATTATTTCAATATTCACAAATGGAACATGTTGATTTTAAAGCGAATTATGAAAAATCTGATTTTAGTGAATTTTGTCGCGAATATTTAGCTATTAAATATTCTGATTTAGAAATGTTTAAATATAATTTAACTTTTAAACTAGAAGAAAAAACAATTATGTACAATTTTGATAGATCTCTTATGACAAGACTTTTTGACAATATAATAAATAATAGTGTAAAACATAATAAGAAAAATACAACAGTTTATTTTATTTATAAAGTTGTTAATAATTGCATTATTATTACAATAGCTGATAATGGTAGAGGAATAGTTTCCAAAGATCCAAACGTTTTGTTTACTCCATTTGTAGTAGAAAATGAAGCAAGAACTTGTGATTCTAGTACAGGATTGGGATTATATATTGTAAAAAAAATAGTCGAAATGCATAACGGCGAGATAAGTATTAATAAAAATCCTAAAAAACCTTATAAATTTGAAATAAATATTAAATTTAAATTATAAATGTATATTAAGAAATCTTAAGACTAAATTTATTTTATCTTAATCTTTCATGTGTATAATCTGTGAATGAGGTGATGAAATGGATTTAGTTTTTTCGTATTTAGAAGATACATGTATGAAATATAAAGACAAGATTGCAGTTAAATATAAAGATGAATATTTAACTTATAATGATTTTTTAACTAATGTTTATGTAGTGGGAACTAATTTATCTAAGGATGTTATAAATAATGAACCTATAGTTGTTTTTATGGATAAAGGGATAAATTCTTTAGAATCATTTTTTGGAATTTTATATTCTGGTGGATGTTATAGTTTAATTAATCCAGAATTTCCTGATGACCGAATTAAACAAATAAAAGAAGTTTTAAAAGTAAAAAAAATAATAACTTGTGAAAAATATTATGAACGAGCAATTAATTTATTTAATGATTGTAAGGTTTTTAAAATAGATGAATTGAAAAAAGGAACTTTTGACATTGATTTGCTTAATAAAATTAAACAAAACAAAATTGATGTTGATCCTGTATATATTAATTTTACATCAGGTTCAACAGGTATTCCTAAAGGAGTAGTAGTTTCTCATAAATCAATTATTGATTTTATAAATAAGTTTACAAAGTTATTTAATATTACCGATAAAGATATAATAGCAAATCAAGCTCCATTTGATTTTGACGTTTCAGTAAAAGACATATATTCATCAATTTTTGTTGGAGCAACATTAGTACTTATTCCTAAAGAATATTTTTCTAATCCAACAATTCTTTTAGATTATCTTGATAGTAATAATACAACAACAATGATATGGGCAGTTTCAGCTCTATGCTTGATTACTACTTTTCATGGCTTAAATTATAAAGTACCAAATAAGGTTAATAAAATTATATTTTCAGGAGAAATAATGCCATTGAAACATTTAAGCGTTTGGATGGAAAAATTACCAAATGCGATGTTTGTAAATGTTTATGGTCCAACGGAAATAACTTGTAATTGTACTTATCATATTATTGATAAAAAAAGATTTTATGTTGACTATATTCCGATTGGAATTGCGTTTTTTAATGAAAGAGTATTCTTATTAAGTAAAGAAGATAAATTAATAACAAATAACGATGAAATTGGAGAAATCTGTGTTAGTGGGTCTTGTTTAGCGCCAGGATATTATAATAATGAAGAACAAAGTAAAAAAAGTTTTGTTCAAAATCCTACTAATAATAATTATTTTGAAAGAATATATCGAACTGGAGATTTAGGTAAATATAATGAAAATAATGAATTAATTTTTTGTGGAAGAAAAGATTTTCAAATTAAATATTTAGGGCATCGTATTGAATTAGAAGAAATCGATAGAGCAATAATGAATGTTGATGGTATAACTAGAGTTTGTACAATATTTGATGAAGAAAAATCAAAAATATATTCTTTTTATGTAGGAACTTTGGAAACTAAAGATTTAAGAAGTATATTGCAAGAAAAATTACCAATATATATGATTCCAACTAAGTTTATCAAATTAAATAATTTACCTTTAACAAAAAATGGTAAAATTGATAGAAAAAAATTATTTGATTCATATAAAGGGGGAAAATAATGGACTATAGTAAATTATTAAATAAATTTTCAACGCCTATGTATTTATTTGATATAGAATTATTAGAAAAAAGAATTAAATATATAAAAAGTTGTTTTGATAAAGATATTAAATTTATATATGCAATAAAAGCTAATACATTTATTTTAAAACAAATAGAAGAATTAATTGATGGCTTTGAAATATGTTCTTTTGGTGAATTTGAAATATGTAATAATTTAAAATTAAATCAAAGTAAGTTTGTTATTTCTGGAGTTAATAAAGATTTTGATTCTATAAAATATATTTTTGAAAATACAAATAAAGTTGTTAAATTTACTGTTGAATCTATAAATCAATATAAATTGTTAACTGCATTAGCAAAACAATATAATAAAAAAATAGAGTTATTAATTAGATTAACTTCTGGAAATCAATTTGGAGTTTCAGAAACAGATTTTGAACAAATAATTTCATATAGTAAAAATGAAGAAATGATAAAGATAATAGGCATACAATATTTTTCTGGAACTCAAAAAAAATCAGTTAAAAAATTAGAAAAGGAATTGAATTATTTAGAACAATTTATTAATTATATTGAAGAAAAATATAAAATAATAATAGAAAATCTTGAGTATGGTCCAGGTGCTCCTATTTCATATTTTGTAGGTGAAGAATTCGATGAATTAGAATATTTTAAAGAGTTAAATAATATGTTAAGTAAAATTAAAAATAGAAAAATATCATTAGAAATAGGGCGGAGTATTGTTGCTTCATGCGGCTTTTATTTAACTAAAGTAGTTGATATTAAAAGTAATCAAAATGGTAACATACTTTTACTTGATGGAGGTATGAATCATTTAGTATATTATGGACAAACAATGGCCATGAGGATACCTTATTTAGAACAATACCCTATAAGAAAAGGCGAGGTAAATCATTATACTCTTTATGGTTCATTATGTACTATAAATGACATATTAATAAAAAATTTACCACTTGAAGATGTTAAAATTAATGATGTATTTATTTTTAAAAATGTTGGTGCTTATTGTAGTACCGAAGGTATATCTTTGTTTTTAAGTAGAGAATTACCTAAAATAATATTAAAAGATAAAGATGGAAATTTTAAATTAGTAAGAGATAATATAAAAACAAGTAATTTAAATTTTCCTTATGTAGAGGAGTGAAAATAATGAATGAATTAATCGATATATTAGAAGAACTAAAACCAGGTATAAATTATGAAACAACAGAAAATTTAATTGATGGAAGATATTTAGACTCATTAACAATTCTTTCTTTAATTTCTGAAATTGAAGATGAATTTGATGTTGAAATTCCTGCTGTTGAAATTATTCCTAATAATTTTAATTCTGCAGAAAAAATTTATAATTTAATTCAAAAGTTAAAAAATGAATGAAATTTTTAGTAAATATTACAATTTAATTTTCTTATTAGTTGTTTCTTTTAATAATTTGATTCCTAAAAAAATAAGATCAATATTTTATTTAATTATTAGTCTTCTTTTTTTCTATATAATGAGTGGGAAACTAATAATATATTTATTGATAACAATAACAAGTATATATATATCAGCTTTATTAATAAATAAAGTTGAAGAAAAACAAAATTCATCTAAAAAAATAAAATCATTAATTTTAATTGTTTGTATTTTAATTAATTTAGCATTTTTGATAGTATTTAAATATTTAAAATTTTTTACTATAAGTACAAACTCGATATTATCTATTTTGGGAATAAATTTTAGTTTTAATATTTTAAAATTTGTAGCACCAATAGGTATATCTTTTTATACACTTCAAGGTTTATCTTATTTATTTGATGTGTATAATAAAAAAATCAAAGCAGAAAAAAATTTTATTAAAGTAGCATTATTTATATCTTTCTTCCCACAAATTATGGAAGGGCCTATAGCAAGATATGAAGAAACAAGTAACGAATTATATAAAAATAAAAATTATACATATGATAGCTTTTGTTTTGGTATGCAAAGAGTAATTTGGGGAATATTTAAAAAAATGGTTATAGCAGATAGGTTAAATATAGTTGTAAAAACTGTATTTAGAGATTATCAAATATTTAGTGGACCATTCATTTTTATTGGAGCTATGTGTTTTACAATAATGCTTTATATGGAATTTAGTGGAGCAATGGATGTTGTAATTGGTACAGGAGAAATAATAGGTGTTAAAATTCCAGAAAATTTTAGACAACCATTTTTTTCTAGAAATATATCAGAGTTTTGGACTAGATGGCATATAAGTTTAGGTAAATGGTTTAAAAATTATATTTACTTTCCTGTTTCTTTATCAAAACCGGTAAAAAAGATAAATAGTAAAGTAAAAAAAATGTTTGGAAGAAAAGTTAGCACTTTAGTTAGTAGTGGTATTGCTTTATTTGTTGTTTGGCTATTAAATGGTTTATGGCATGGAGCAGGATTAACTTTTATTTTATTTGGCTTGTATCATTTTATATTGATTTTTTTAGGTAATATATTAAAACCATATATTGATAAGAGAATTTCTAAATTTAGTAATAATAAACTATTTAAAGTTTTGCAGAATTTTAAAGTTGCAATATTAGTTATTATAGGTGAATTAATATTTTGGTCTTTAAATGTTAAAGCATTATTTATTATGTTAAGTAAACTTTTCACTGAATTTACTATTGATAAAGCTTCATTTGTAAAATTAGGGTTAGATATACCAGACTGTATTATTTTAGTATTATCATTATCAGTTGTATTTATTGTTAGTTTATTAAAAGAAAAAAATATTAATGTTAGAGAAGAAATAGCTAAAAAAAATATAATAATTAGATGGTCATTATATTATATTTTAATTTTTAGTATAATTCTTTTTGGAGCTTATGGTCCAGGATATCAACCAGTTGAACCAATTTATGCAGATTTTTAGGAGGGTATATGAAAAAAGTATTGAAGATTTTTATGTTTGTTTTGATTTTTGTAATATTACTTTTTATATTTTCATATTTACTATCACCTAAATATAATTTAAAAAAATTTGGTTTTGTAAAAAATTCTTTATATAGTATATTAAGTGAAAAGCCTAATACAATAGATGTTGTTGCGGTTGGTGATAGTCTTGTCTATTCATCAATTTCACCAATGGAAATATATGGTGAATATGGTTATACTGTTTTTGATTGTTCAAAACCAGCTCAGTTAGTAACAGAAGCGTATAATTATTATAAGGTGGCTGTTGAAAGTCAAAAACCTAAAGTAGCCTTTATTGAAGCAAATATATTGTTTAGAAATATAAGTAAAACAAATGGTATTAGTAAAACAAGGGATATATTAAAAAGTTCAATTCCTTTGTTTGTTTATCATGACGATTGGAAAAAAATAATAGTCGGTAATAATGTTGAAAATAATTTAAAAGGTTTTGTTTATAGTAAGAAAATACAATCTGGAACTTTAGAAGAATACATGATAAAAACAGATGAAACAAAAATTATTCCCAAGGAAAATTTAGATTATTTAAATAAAATAATTAAATTGTCAAAAGAAAATAATATAAAAATAATATTTGTAGGACTACCTAGTCAAAAATCTTGGAATTATGAAAAACACAATGCAGTAGAAAAATTGTCTAAAAAATTACAGATTGAATATATTAACTTAAATATGATAGAAGAAGTAGATATTGATTGGCAAAAAGATACTAGGGATAAAGGGGATCATTTGAATTATTTTGGTGCAAAAAAAGTTTCAAAATATTTAGGTGAATATTTAAAAAAATTAAATATAATTTCTAGTAAGAAAAACGATTCAAATTATAATGATTGGAATATACTTTATGAAAAATATAAAAATTTAGATTAGTATAATATTACACTGGCGATTGCATATTCTCCATCGTGAGAAATGGAAACACTTATATTATGATTTAAATTTTTTAATTCATTATGTAATAATATTTCAGGACAATTATTAGAATCGTGTGTTATTTCTATATTTTTTAAGGAACAGTTCTCTATTCCTTTTTTTAATGCTTTTAAAAAAGCTTCTTTAGCGGCAAACATTCCTGCTATAGTGGAATTATTATAATTTCTTTTTTCTATATAATTTAATTCTCTTTGAGTAAATGTATTACTCATAAAAGTTGTATTGCTTTTTAATTTTTCAAATCTATTAATTTGAATTATATCTATTCCATTTGTCATAAAAATCACCTATAAATATTATAATATAAAATTTAATATAAAGAAATATTTATTAATTTATTTAGATGTTTTGTTTGATAGTATAATGTATAACAATAAAAAATAGATTTTATTAAATATAGTTTATAGAGCAGATATAAAAATCTACTTGTTTTATGATATAATGGTATATAAGAAGGAAGTGATTCTATGTTTGAAAATAAAACAAATATCAATTGGTTGATACCGATTTATTGCAACCCCTTTAAAAATCCTTGTAAATAAAGGAATTGTTAGATTTTAGATCTTACACGTTTTAGCTCAAAATAGTTAAAATTTGAGTAAAAATGATAAAAACATCATATTTTTAAGGCTTTTTAGTAGGACTATTAATAAGGTGATACCACCATTGCAACCCCTTTTACAAATAAGTTAGCTAATTTTTTATAAAAATACTATAATTAAAAAATATAAAGATTGCTAAAGGAAGGTGATAATTATGATAGTTATATTTGAAGGATTGGATAATTGTGGAAAAACTACTTTAGTTCAAATGTTAAATAAATATTATTCTAGTATAGAAATAGAAACTGAAATTTCGAAAGAGTTTGAAACTAATATTGGAAAAGAATTAAAAAATATGGCAAAAGAAGGCAAATTAGATCCAATTTTAAAAGCTTATTTATTTGCAACTGATAGATATATAAGAATGAAAGAAATATCTAAACAAGATTTGGAAAGTAAAATAATAATGTTTGATCGCTATGTTCCGTCTGCACTTGCATATAGAATGGCGGAAGGAGTGGATAAAGAATGGGTGTCTAATATTAATTCTATTTTTCCAAAAGCAGATATTGGATTTTTTATCGATATTTCTCCAGATGAATCAGTTAAAAGAAACACAGATACGAAGTTTAATATAAAAGCAACACCTGAACATCTTAGTAAAGTTAGAAATTCTTATTTATCAATTTTAGATGAAAATAATTTAATATATATTAACGGAATGAGACCAATAGAAGAAATTTTTAATGATGTATTGTCAAAAATAGAGGAGTATAGAAAAGTAAATGGAAAACGAATTAAATGAACTAATAAGGAATTTAGAAAAATGTAAATTATGCAAAGAAAAATTCGGTTTTGAACCTCATCCTATTTTTTTGGGTAATGTTAATTCTAAAATAGTGCAAATAAGTCAAGCACCTTCAGCGACAGTTCATGAAACCTTAAAACCATTTACAGATCAAAGTGGTAAAAAATTAAAATATGAGTGGTATCAAATATCAGATGAAGAGTTTTATAACCCAGATAATTTTTATATAGCTGCACTTGCACATTGTTATCCTGGTAAAGACAAAAATGGAAATGATAGAATGCCACCTAAAATTTGTTATGAAACATGGATAAAGAAAGAACTTGAACTTATTAATAATGAAATATATGTAATAATAGGTGCTAAATCAGCTAAAACATTCTTTCCAAAAGATAATTTTAATGAATTAATTTTTAAAGATAATTATATCAATGGTAAGTTAGCAATTGTATTACCACATCCTTCACCACTTAATATTAAATGGTTTAAGGATCATCCTGAATTTATGCAAGATAGAATAATTAAAGTTAGAAAAATAATAAAGACAGTATTGGAGGTAAAATAAATGATAGATTTAAATAAAATACAAAAAGATGTATATCAAAATAAATTAGATAAAGGTTTTAATGTCACTGATATTAATAAAGAATTTTGTTTAACATATGGAGAGATGGCGGAAGCATATGAAGCGTGGCGCAAAAAGAAAGATGATGTTGGTGAAGAAATAGCTGATGTTGTAATATATCTTTTGGGTTTGTCTGAAATATTGCACATTGATTTAGAAAAATAAATACTAAGAAAAATAAATAAAAATAAGCATAGAGAATACAAAGTTATTGATGGTGTTAATACTAGAGTAAAAGAATATGAAGAATAATATAGATGAATTAGAATTTGAAAAAGAATTTTTAGATAATTTTCAAATATTCTTAAAAAATTATTAATTAAAATAATACAAAAATTATAATAAGAAGCAGGGGAAAGTCCTGTTTTTTTATGTTATAATATAGTGCAATGGGTGATATGTAATGAAGTGGAATGTAGCAGTATATTTAAGAGTTTCTAAAGAAGTAGATGATTTGTGTGAGACTAACAGTTTAGATAACCAAAAACTGATAATTGAAAATTTTGTAAATAACAATCGAGATTTAGTTATTAAAGATTATTATATTGATAATGGATATAGTGGCACAAATATGGAAAGACCTGCATTAGAGCAAATGATGGGTGATATACATAATGGAAAAATAAATTGTGTAATCGTTAAAGATATGTCTCGATTTGCAAGAAATTATGCATGGTGCCAAATATATTTAGGAGAACGTTTTCCAAGTAATAACGTAAGATTTATTTCTGTAAATGATAATTTAGATAGTTTAGAAAATCCTAATTATACTGATAAACTGGAATTTGTTTTGTTAAATCTTGTTTATGAACATTATGCTATTGAAGCTTCTGAAAAAGTAACAACAATAAAAAGAATGCAACAAAAAAACGGAGATTATTTAGGAGTATCTGCACCATATGGATATATTAAAGATCCAAATGATGGTCATAAAGTTTTAATAGATGATTATGCATCAAAGATAGTAAAACGAATTTTTGATATGTCTTTAGAGTGCAAGAGTAGAAATGAAATAGCAGATATATTAAATGATGAATGTGTATTACCACCTTCTAAATATAAAGCTGAAATTATTAAAGTAACAAGTTTATCTACTAAGATAGCAGAAAAGTGGCAACCAAACATGATTAGAGAAATATTAAAAAATGAATTTTATATTGGTAATATGGCCCAAGGAAAAGTAAGAAAACCTACTAGAAGATTAAATAAACTTGTAAAAGTGTCTAAAGATGATTGGATAGTGGTAGAAAATACGCACGAAGCTATCATAGATAAAAATGATTTTGAGACAGTTCAAAGAATATTAGAATATACTCCAACTATGTTAAATTCTAATGATATTTTATTAAGATATTTGAAATGTCCTAAGTGTGGTAGTAAGTTCTATAAGAGAAAAACCAAATATAATGAGTATTACTATTGCAATAATTATTATCGAACTAAACAATGTAATAATAGCAACTCAATTGTTAAGTCTATTATAGAAGGAATTGTTTTAGATGATTTAAAAAGTAGGATGAATAAAGATATAAAAAGATTAACTAATGAAACTGTTGAACAAAATATTAATCAGATTTATGTATATGATAGTGGTAGAGTGGAAATTGATTATAAAAAATAAATAAAAATTTCTTATTTTTATACTTATATATATATTTATAAATATATATATAAATATAATTTTTTTGGTCTGAAAAAAGTTTAAAAATAACTATTGACTTTTTATTTTTTAGTATATAAAATGGCACTAGTTAGAGCTTTAACTTTAGGGAGGTTTAGAATATATGCTAATAGAATATATGGGAAAAAATAATATTGAACGTTTAGCTTTAGTTGGGACGAATTCACAAGGAAAGTCATATACTATTTCTCAAGAATTCAAGGGTGCTATTGCTAAACAAACAATTCTTGTTGCAAATGAAGTAAAAGCAGATGAAAATTTAAAAAATACTGCGGATTCTTCAACTTTAATTAATTGGCTAAATACGTTGCTTGATAACACTAATGCAAAAAAAGCCATTCAAGATGAAATTGATAAAATTGATCTTGATTCAATTAATGATGATAGCTTTTTAAGTATCTCTATTAATAATAACTTGGATTCATATAAAGATATTGTAAATGCTGAAATAAAAACAGATTCAAACCAATGGAAAAAACCAGGTTCTGGTGAAAGATTTTTGGGGCAATTATTATTAATATCAAAAATATTAGAAGATAATCATGCTCAAAGTTATAAATATTTGGTTATCGATGAACCAGAGCAACATTTACATCCTTCTCTTTATATAAAAGTAGCTAAAATATTAAACAAGATATCTACTCAAGGTATAAAAGTTATTATCGCTTCTCATTCACCTGTAATTACTCAATATTTTATAGAGGAAACAAATGAATTATGTAAGGTTATAGATGGAACATGTAACTTTTTACCTAAAATAGATGAATTAATAACATTATCACAAAGTTTTGATTGTTATCAAAAAGAAGAATTAAAATTAAAAAGTTATAATTCTATTGAAACTAAATACAGTATGTATTTTAAAAATTTTGTTCTTCCAATAGTTTTAAATTCTTTGTTTTGCAATTGTATGATTTTGGGTGAGGGTGCAATGGAAAGAAAAGTATTTGATATCTATTTATTAAAATATGCTTCAACAATGAAGAATAATGATGTTAATTATGCCATAGTGGATGGCAAAATTTTCTTTCCATTAGTGATTAGTGTTTTGAAGAAAGTTGGTACAAAAGTTATAACAATACATGATTTAGATGATGAGGGTAATCCAGCTCATGCGTATTTAAATAGTGTTATTAAAGAATTATCTGATGAAGTTATTGCTTTTAAACCAAAGATTGAAAAATTTTTAGAAATTACTAAAGACATGTGTAATGGTAAATATAGAGAGTCTATTATATTGATAAATGAGTTTTATTTAGATGACAATGAAAAACTTAATCTGTTGTTGGAACTAATAGACAAAGCGAGAGAAAAAATAAATTAAAAATGGTATTTTAAAAGAATGGATAAATCTGTTCTTTTTTTATACTAAAGCGAGAGGAAATATAAATTTTGTGTTATAATTATATGTGCTGGAGACTTTAGAAAAGGAAGTGAAAAAAATGAAAGATTTAGAAAAAACGTTCCCAAAAACAAGTATTAACTGGTACCCAGGCCATATGGCAAAAACAAAAAGATTAGTTAAAGAACAATTAGACTTAATAGATATAGTTTATGAAGTAATAGATGCAAGAATGCCTTATTCATCAAAAATAAAAGACATTGATGAAGTTATAAAAAGCAAACCAAGAATATTAATAATGACTAAATATGATTTATGTGATAAAAAAGAAACTGATAAATGGATAAAATATTATGAAGAAAAAGGTTATAATGTTTTACCAATTGATCTAGAAAATAAACCAAATTTAAAACCTTTATTTAATTTAACTAGTGAATTAATGCAAGAAAAAAATGAAAAAAGAGAACAAAAAGGATTATTAAAAAGAAGAACTAGAGTATTAATAATAGGTATTCCTAATGTTGGGAAGTCAACTTTATTAAATAGATTAGTTGGTAAAAAAGCAGTAGATGTAGGAAATAAACCAGGTGTTACAAAACAATTAAATTGGATTAGAATAAATAATGAATTAGAGTTATTAGATACTCCAGGTATTTTGTGGCCTAAATTAGATAATCAAAAAGTAGCTCTAAATCTTGCTAGCTTAACAGCAATTAAAGAAGAAATATTACCTTTATTTGATGTGTGTGAATATATTTTAAATACTTTAAATAAATACTATAAAGATAAATTAAAAGAAAGATATGGCATTGAAGATATAAATGAAGATATAATTGATACTTTTGATATAATCGGTAAAAAAAGAGGTTGTTTAATTAAGGGTGGACAAGTTGATTATGATAAAGTAATCAATGTTATAATAAATGATATTAAAAATGGATATATTAAAAATATAACTTTTGATAGGATTGATGAAATTGGATAAAAATGTTTTAGTTTTAGCTTACTTAGGCGATAGTGTTTTTGAAATAATAGTTAGAAAATATTTAATAGATCAAGGTATCAATAAAGTAAACACATTACAAAAAGAAGCTATTAAATATGTAAGTGCGAAAGGACAATGTAGTTTTGTTACTAAATTAATAGAAGAAAACAAATTAACTGATGGTGAATTAGAAATATTTTATAGAGGAAGAAATCATAAATCCAATTCTCACCCTAAAAATACTGATATTATAACTTATAAATATGCAACAGGGTTTGAAGCAATAATAGGATATTTATATTTAAAAAATGATTACAAGAGAATAGAAGAAATAGGAGAGTTGTTATGTACGTATATGGTAAAAATGTAGCTAAAGATATTAATAGTAAAGTAGAAAAAGTTTATGTTGTTAATAATTTTAAAGATAAAGAAATACTCAAAAATATTAAAGCACCTATAGTTTATGTTGATAAAAATAAATTAGATAAAATGGTTGATGGTGTTCATCAAGGAATTGTTTTAAAAATAGCTGATTATGAGTATAAAGATATAAGTGAATTAAATAGTGATATTGTTGTTATGTTAGATCATTTAGAAGATCCTCATAATTTTGGAGCAATAATTAGAACTTGTGAAGCAGCTGGAGTTAAAGATATAATAATTCCTAAGGATAGAAGTGTTAAAGTAAATAGTACAGTTATGAAAACAAGCGCAGGTTGTTTAGATAGAGTAAATATTTATGAAGTTACTAATTTATCTCAAACAATTAATTATCTTAAAAAAAATAATTATTGGATAATAGGAACTGATATGGAAGGAACTGATTATAAAGATATTGACTATAAAGGTAAAATTGTTATAATAATTGGTAATGAAGGAAATGGAATGAGTAGGTTAGTAAAAGAATCTTGTGATTTTATAGCGACAATTCCTATGCTAGGAGAAGTTAATAGTTTAAATGCATCAGTAGCAGCTGGTATTATTATATTTGAAACAAGGAGGTAGATATGAATTATAAAGATTTTAATGATTATGAATTATTAGATCACATTCATAGTTGTAATGAAGACGCTAATGAAATAATGATTTATAAATATCGACCTTTAACTGTTAATTTGGCTAAAAAATTAATAAAATACTGTAATGGTGGTATAGATTTAAATGATTTGATTCAAGAAGGATTAATAGGGTTAAATGAAGCAGTTAATTCATTTAGAGAAGATAAAGAAACAAATTTTGGAACATATGCTAAATTATGTATTGAAAGAAGAATGTATAGTTTGGTAAAAAGCACAAGAACATATAAAAATAAAATATTAAATGAATCAATTTCATTAGAAGATGAAGATGAAAATAATATAGATAGATTTTTAGTAGATAATACAACTAATCCTTCAGAAATGGTTGAAGAAAATGATTATCAAGAAAAAGTATTAAATGAATTAAACAATCAATTAACTGATTTAGAAAAACAGGTATTTGAACTTAAAAAAAATGACTTTAATTATAAAGAAATAGCTGAAATATTAGATAAAGATCCTAAAGTAATTGATAATACAATTCAAAGAATAAAAACAAAATTAAAAAAGATTTTGAAAGTTATATAATAATGAAAAAACAAGTAAAATTTTAAGTTACTTGTTTTTATTTAATTCAATTTCTGGGTATTCATATTTTCTTAATAATTCATTACCTTTAAGAAATTGACTTATTAAATCTTTACCACTAATATCTTCAAATACAAATTGGTCATCAATACTATTTAATGTTCTATAAAAACTATTTCCGTATAAAAATGCACTTTCTTCATTTAATTTCATAAAACCTTTTTGTAAAAATGATAATAATAATTTAGGATTAATTTCTTTAGCATAATAAAATGGTGATTTACTTTTGATTCTAATATGTTTGATATATAATTCTTCGTATGTATGATCTAAATATAAAAATTGAATAAAAGACGGATCAATTATATACAAACCATTTTCTTTAAAATCGGCTACTAAAAAACTATGGCCAATAACATTACTAGCAATACATTTATTTGTTATGCAAGGATATATTGTAACATTTAATTTTTGTAAGTATCTACCGATTAATCCTTGAACTAAGTCGCATTGATTTTCATAATTAGAATGATTAACAATTTCATCAACACTATCAATAATATATTTTAAAAATATTTCTAATTCTTGCTCGGTTATTTTATTATTATTTAATATTTTATTTTCAATATCTTTCAAAATTTCACTTCCTTAGAATCCAAGCATTTGGTAAATATCTTGGCCCTGTATAATTATATCCACGTGGTTCGTTTATAATTTCATGATTTATTGTTAAAGTAGATGAACCTCCACCATCTAAATTAGCAGCATTATAAGCACCATATTTTTCAAATAATGAAATCATATCTTTGATAGAAATTCCAGCACTTCCATTAGCCCCTCTACCATCAATTACTAAAAATAATACTATTCCATCTTTTCTTTGAGCGATAGATGTCCTATTAGCATATCCCCAACCACCATTACCTGATACTTCAGCAGATTTACCATTAACTATTAAAAAAGGCCCAAATGACATTGCATCAACAATACCATCTTTAATTGCATCTTCAGCACTTTTAGTAGTTAATACCAATACGCCATCTTTATTAAAACCTATTAATCCTCCACCATGAACATTAGAAGAACCAATTGATACTATTTTTCCATCTTGAATAGTAGTACCAGCAGGAGATAATACTTTATCATTTACTACAAAACCGCTTGCATTGATTGCTACTAATGCATCATAATCTTTACTTAACGCATCTAATGTTTGACCACCAGATTTTATATACTTTGAAGTAACAAGATCAATATTAGAGGAATCGTAAATAGCTACTAAATAACCACTATAATCTTTTTCATTGATTTCAATTAATTTATATAATGCGTCTTTATCACGTTCTAATATTTGTTGTTCATAAATTGAATCATATTGATTTTTTGAATCGTTATCAAAATTTATATCCGAAGCATCAGTATCACTATCAAATTCAGTAATTACATTATTTTTTAATGTTTCTATTATAATTTTATCTGAATATAATACATTAGCAAAATATTGATGATGTCCTGTTTTTAAAGCTGTTGTAATAAACCAATCTCGAAAATTAGGAATTGGGCCATATATTATAAATAAAACTATGATAGTTAGTATATCTATGATACTAATTATTATTGTTGATTTCTTCATTATTGCCTCCTAAAATAAAAGGTGATAAATAACTACCATTACCTTTTTTGATTTCTATATCATTTTTAATGTATAGAGCAGGTCTGACATAGTGTTTGTTATCTATTGAATCTAAATATAAATTATTATTTTCATCGATAATATAAATATTTGTTTCATCCATATTTGATATTGTAAATGTATTTTGTAAATCATAAACGAACATTTCATCAATAGTTAATAATCCTATTTTGTGTGTTTCATTGTTAAAAATTCCTTTTACAATCAAATCTTTTTCTTTAAAGTTATCATAATATTCATTATTTAGATAGTTTAATAAACTTTTAAAATCAGTTTCATAATTAGTATTGTTTTCTTTTAAGTAGTCATCACTAACTATTTTTATTTTATCATTTTCTTTAGCAACAACTTTCCATAAACTATCGTTTAAATATAAATAGTGGCCAACAAATATATCATTTAAAGTTTCAAATTTGTTTTCCATTATTATATATGGATTATCGACACCACCACTGCCATAGTATATTTGTGTAGTTGGTTTTAAATCTATGACAGGCTGAACATTTACAAAATCAGAATTATTTTTTAAATTTGTTATAGTTTCATCTTTTAAATAATTTAAATCTAGTGTGTTTCTAAATTCTTTTAGCCAATTATCAACTTTATTTTTTTCTAATTTTATTAATACATCATCGGTAGTAATTGTAATTGAATTATCTTCATTTATTTTAATGATTCGCCATGTGTAACCCATAAAATTTACATAATTATTTTTAGCTTCATCTGTAAATCGATATATATTATTCTCTTTAATTAGAGAGGGTGTTATTTCATATTTATCAATACTTTGTTTTACTCTTTCTGCTAATATATTGGAATAAACTGTATTATCAACATTTAAATATTTAAAATATATTAATCTTCCTAAATAATAAATACCTAAAATAATTATAATACCAATACTTATTATATTAAAAATTTTTTGTTTTTTCTCACTTATCATATTTTAACTCCTTCATACAATGTCATCATTATATCAAATTTGTTACAAATAGACAATCATGTATTGTCTAGTAATTATTTATGTGATATTATATAGATAATGTAGGTGGTCCTAATGTTTGAAAAAGATAAATTAAAAGAAAATACGATATTTATTATTGTTTTAATTGGGATTATTTTAGTTCTTACTATAATTGATATTTTTATTAATAATAAAGATGATATTTTTACATCTTTAACTGATGATAAAATAAATATAAAACAATTAGTAATAAACGAAATAATGACTTCTAATAAGGGAGCTTATACTGATTTAAATGGTAATACTTATGATTGGATAGAATTATATAATGGCTATAATGAAGATATTAATTTAGCTAATTATACATTAAGTGATGAAGAATCAGGTAAAACAAAATGGATATTTCCAAATGTGACAATTAAAAGTAAAGAATATTTGATTGTTTATTTATCAGGAACTAATGATGAAGGAATGTACGCTAATTTCTCATTAAAAAAAGAAGGTGGCGAATTAGTAACTTTAAAAAAGCCTAATGGTAAAGTAGTTGATTCTGTTAGAACGGAAAGTTTAGAAAAAAATACTACTATGGCAAGAGATAGCCAAGGTAACTGGGTTAAAACAAATGAAGTCACACCTTGTTTTGATAATAATAAAGAGGGAAGAAATAAATATTTAGAATCATTAAAAAATACAGAAGATTATTTAATTATTAATGAATTTTTACCAAATAATAAAGGTAATTATAATGTAAATGGTGAATTTTTATCTTATATTGAAGTAAAAAATACAAGTAGTGAAACAATTAATCTACATGATTATTTTTTATCAGATGATGTATTAGAACCATTTTCTTGGCGTCTACCAGATGTTGAATTAAAAAGTAACGAAGTATATTTATTTTATACAACTGAATTAGATAATGCTAATAATACTGATTTTAAATTAAATAAAAGTTCAGGGACTATAATTTTATCTAAAAAAAATAAAATAGTTGAACAAGTTGATTATAATAATGTAACAGGTGGTTATGCTTATATAAAATCTAATGGAACTTTTTATGAAGGAATAAATATAAGTCCAGGTTATGATGATATAGAACAATTTAATAAAAATGAAAGAAAAAATCCAAATGATTTAATTATAAATGAAGTTATGTCAAGTAATAATACTTATCTACCACAAAATGGTGGCAATTATTATGATTGGATTGAATTATATAATAACAGTGATGAAACAATTAATTTAAGTGATTATACAATAACAACTGATGTTGATAATGTTAATTTGTATAAATTAGAAGATAAAGAATTAAAACCTGGTGAATATTATATTTTAATGGCTTCTGGTAATGTTAATAATAGTAATAGTAATTATAAACATACTAACTTTAAAATTTCACCAACTGAAAGTTTATATTTATACAAAAATGGTAATTTAGTCGATTCAATTTTTATTTCTAGTATTCCTAAAGGATATAGTTATGGTAGAAATGAAGATAATGGACATTATTATTTTAAAACTCCAACACCTGGTAAAAATAATAGTTCTGGTATTAGTGCAATAGCTTATACCCCAACTTTTAATACTAAACCGGGAATATACAATGATATTGACAAATTAACAGTAGAAATAAATGGTTCTGGGACTATATATTATACTTTAGATGGAAGTGAGCCAACTACTAATTCTAAAGTATATGATAGTCCTATTGTTTTATCTGAAACTACTGTTGTTAGGATCATAAATTATGAAGAAAATAAAAAAACGAGTGAAGTTGTAACAGCTTCTTACATTATTAATGAAAATCATACTTTGCCTGTGTTATCGATTGGAATGGCTCCTAATGATTTTAATCGTGTTTTAAATGCTGGAGGATCAAATTTAACATTACCTGCTCATGCAGAATTATTTGAAAGTGATGGTAGTTTTACTATTGATTGTGGATTCAAATTATTTGGTGGAAGTAGTAGATATATAAATAAAAAAAGTTTCTCTTTAAAATTTTCTTCAAAATATGGTAATTCATCATTAGAATATAAAGTTTTTGATAATAGAGAAGCTACAAATTATAAATCATTAGTAATTAGAAGTGGATCACAAGATAGCCAATTTTCAATGATAAGAGATGAGTTAGCTACTTCAATTATGGATGATTATGGAACAGTTGATGTTCAAGCATATAAACCAGTTATTTTATATGTTAATGGTGGTTACTGGGGAATATATTATTTAAGAGAAAAAGTAGATGAAGATTTTATTCAAAATCATTATAATGTTGATGGTAGTTATTCTAATATTATAAGAATTGATGGTGAAGTAAAATATGGAACTAGAGATTTTTATAATGAATTAATTAACTTTGTTAAATATAATGATATATCTAATACTACTAATTATAATAAAGTAAAAGAAATGTTAGATATTGAAAATTATATAGATTATTGGATAGGAGAATTATATACAACTAATAATGATATTGTTAATCAAAGATATTTTAATAATACATTATTAGATAATGGTAAAATAAAAATGGTTTTCTATGATTTTGATTATGCATTTTATAATCAAAGATTTAATTATTTAAACTGGATGATTGATCCAAGCGGTATGAGTGAATATCATTATGATAATACATTATTAATTAAATTATTACAAAATAAAGAATTTAGACAATTATTTTTAGAAAGAGCTTCTTATAACATGAATAATGTTTGGACAGATGAAAATGTATTAAATAGATTTAATGAATTAAAAAAAATAATTGAACCTGAAATGCCACGTAATCAAGAAAGATGGGGTTATACTATGTCTACTTGGTATAGTGAACTTGATAAGTTAGAAAAATATATTAAAGAAAGAAGAAGTTATATGTTAAATAGTATTAAGTGGTATTTTGGCCTATCAAGTAAGGAGATGGAAAAATATTTTGAAGATGTATAGACATGAATTAAAATTCATAATAAATAAAGCATATTCTGAAATGTTAAAAAATCAACTTGCTTTAATTATGGATATAGATGAAAATTCAATAGATAATACTTATTTTATAAGAAGCTTATATTTTGATGATATAAACAATAGTGCTTATTATGAAAAGGTTGATGGAGTAGAAAAAAGAAAAAAATATCGTATTCGTATTTATAATTTAGATGATTCATTTATCAGATTAGAAAGAAAAGACAAAGATAGAGATTTGACTCATAAAGAGCAAACAAAAATATCTAAAGAAATATATAATAAAATAATTAATAATGATTTAGATGATATTGATTTATCTGATGATTTATTAAAAGAATTTATAACATTTATTAAAACGAAAGGATTAAAACCAGCGGTTATAGTTGATTATAATCGATTAGCTTACACGTATCCTTTGTTTAATACAAGAATTACTTTTGATGAAAATATTAAATCAGGTAGATTTAGTAATGATTTATTTGGTGATTGTCAAACTTATAATGTATTAGATGATGAAGTAGTATTGGAAGTTAAATTTAATGAAATGTTACCTAGTCATATTGCTTCTGTTATCATGAATATACCAAGCGTAAGACAAGCAATATCTAAATACGCATTATGTTTTGAAAAGAAGGAGATTTAATTATGGGATTTTTAGATTTAATTAAAAAAGGAGTAGTTGAAGAATTTACAGGAACAATTTCAACCGGAGATTTATTTTTATCACTTATTATTGCTTTTATATGTGCAATATTTATAACTTATATTTATAAAAAAACTTATACTGGAGTTTCTTATACAAAATCATTTGTATTATCAATTATATTGTTATCTATGGTAACATCACTAGTAATTAGAACAATAAATTCTAATTTGGCTTTATCATTAGGTATGGTTGGTGCTTTATCTATCGTTCGTTTTAGGACAGCTGTAAAAGATTCAGTTGATACGATATTTATGTTTTGGGCAATTGCTGTAGGTATTATGTCAGGAGCAGGATTATATTTAATAACAATAATCGCTTGTGCTTTATTAGGATTATTTTATTTAATAAGTTATTTTAAAGTATTTAAACCAATCGATAAATATTTGTTAGTTGTAAATACTAGTAAAAAAGATTCTTTAGAAGTAGCCAAGATATTTGCTAATAAAAATTGCGCTTTAAAAACAGAATCTATTAAAAAAGATAAAGTAGAATTAACTTATGAAGTAATAGGTAAAGAATTTGCTAATACTATATTAGAAATGAGAAATGATGCTATAGAAAGTATTCATATGATTAATATTAATTAATGATTTTTAAGATCATTAATTTTTTCATAATTTTTAATAAAATAATTGACAGATAAAGTGATCTATGATAATATTTATATAAACACGAAAAAGTGTTTTTATTTTGAAAAAAATTCATATAATTTAAGAGGTGAACTATGAGTAAAAAAGATGAAAAAAATACTAAAAAAGTAAGTACATCAAAAAAAGAAGAAAAAGTTTCAAAAAAAGACAAAATTTCAAAAAAAACTAAAAACACAAAAAAGGTAAAAAAAGAAAAAGTTAAAAAAGAATTATTTTTAACAGGTGTAAAAAAGGAAATGGGCAAAGTTCGTTGGCCATTAAAAAAAGAAATGATTAAATATTCTATTGCAACCTTATCATTTATAATTTTCTTTGGTATATTCTTTACTTTAGGTGATTTAATTATCGCAGGATTGAAAATGTTGGTGGGATAATGGAAAAAGAATGGTATGTAGTAAACACCTATTCAGGTCATGAAAGTAAAGTAAAAGAAAAATTAGAGATGCGTGCTTCTAGTATGGGACTTGAAGATTATATCTTTAGAGTAGTAGTTCCAGAGCAAACAGAAGTAGAATATAAAGATGGGGTTAAAAAAGAAAAAGTTAAAAAAATGTTTCCAGGTTATATATTAGTTGAAATGATTATGACTGATGAAGCTTGGTTTGTTGTAAGAAATACACCAGGTGTAACTGGATTTATTGGAAGTAGTGGTAAAGGAGCTAAACCTTTCCCATTAACACCAGCCGAAGTTGATAAAATATTAGGTTCAATGGGAATGAGTAGATTAGATATAGCTAACGAATTACAAATTGGTGACCAAGTTAAAGTAGTTGATGGTCCATTTGCTAATATGTATGGTAAAGTTACAAGTATCAACTTTGAAAAACAACAAGTTGAAGTTGCTTTAGACTTATTTGGACAAGAAACTAATGTTGAATTAGAATTAACGCAAATTTCTAAAGCATAACTATGTCAATAATTTTTGATTAATTCCTAAAAATAAATTAAAATAATTTCTTGATTAGTTCCTTTTTCTTTTGGAAAT
>CALVSQ010000002.1 GCA_944359085.1 uncultured Bacilli bacterium
TTTTAGATAAAGAAACAGGTGAAATAGAACATAAACATTTTACTGATATAATTGATTATTTAGAAAAAGATGATATATTGGTTATTAATGATACTAAAGTAATACCAGCTAGATTAATAGGTGTTAAGGAAGAAACTAATGCAGTTATTGAAATATTAATGTTAAAAGAAGTAAATAATACTTGGGAATGTTTAGTAAAACCTGCTAAAAGAGTAAAAGTTGGTACTATAATTAAATTTAGTGATAAATTAAAAGTAAAATGTGTTGAAGTAAAAGATGAAGGAATAAGAATATTTGAATTTATTTATGATGGTATTTTATACGAAATATTAGATGAGTTGGGTACAATGCCACTACCACCTTATATTCATGAAAAATTAAAAGATCAAAATAGATATCAAACTATTTATGCTAAAAATCAAGGTAGTGCAGCTGCACCTACAGCAGGATTACATTTTACTAATGAATTATTAGAAAAAATAAAAGAAAAAGGTGTTATAATTGTTCCTATAACTTTACATGTGGGATTAGGAACATTTAGACCAGTTAATGTAGAAGATGTTACTAAACATAAAATGCATAGTGAATTTTATATGATGAGTAAAGAAACTGCTGAAATATTAAATAATCATAAAAAAAGAATTATTGCTGTAGGTACAACAACTACTAGAACATTAGAAACTATAATGAATTTATATGGTGAATTTAAAGAATGTAGTGGATGGACTGATATATTTATTTATCCAGGATATGAATTTAAGGCAATTGATTGCTTAATTACTAATTTTCATTTACCAAAATCAACCTTGGTTATGTTAGTAAGTGCTTTTACCACTAAAGAATATATTATGAATGCTTATAATGAAGCAATAAAAAACAACTATCGTTTCTTTAGTTTTGGTGATAGTATGTTTATAAAGAAAGATAATTTTAGTTAAAAGGAGAATTGTATGAGTCACGAATATTTTAAAGAAAATTTAGAAGCTATTAATGCAGAAAGTCAACAAAAACAAATGGAAAAAGATTTAATGTATCAAAATATGATATCAGAAGGAAAACAAAAACAAGAAGATTGGAAATTAAAAATGGGATTATATGATTTATCTAAAACACCTGATATATTAAAAGATGTTGAACAAGAGAAAAAAAGTTTTAGAACAAGATAATACATAAATATTATTTATAAAGATAATTAGTCTTTGATTATTAATAAAATTATATAGTGAAGAATGATTGTTTTTTTTGCTTAATTTTACTAATAAAATATTATATTAATATAAGAATAATTAATTAAAAATTAACAAAAATATTGTATACAAAGTTAATTTATAGTATAATTATATATAGGGAATATTAACTGTTGGGTACTTGCCGAGTTCTACAAGAAGGAAACAGATAATTATGAAGAAAAAAGATTTATTAATCTCATATCTAATCCTAATTATCATTTTATTAACAATATCTTTATTGATATTATGTATAAAAAAATAGTACTAATCAAATTGATTAAGTACTTACCAAAACAAATCATAGGTGAGTACTCAACATAGCAAAGTTAAGTATTCCCTTTTTATTGTATGCAAGTTTCCTTGACAAATACATTGTATCATAAATTAATATGTTTGTCAAAATAAATTAATTAAAAATTAACAAATTTATTGTGCATAAAGTTAATTTATAGTATAATTATATATAGGGAATATTAACTGTTGGGTACTTGCCAAATTCTAAACGAAGGAGGCTAGATAATTATGAAGAAAAAAGATTTACTAATAACATTCTTAATTCTAATTATCATTTTATTAATAGTGTCATTAATGATATTATGTATAAAAAAATAGTACTCAATCTAACTGATTAAGTACGAATCTTAAATCAATAAGGTGAGTACTTAACATAGGAAAGTTAAGTATTCCCTTTTTATTATATGCAAGTTTCCTTGACAAATACATTATATCATTTTTTTATTTTTCTGTCAAAGTTTTCTCAATTATAATTTTATTATTAATTAATCTTTTATCTAAAGGACTAATTTCTAATGCTTTATTAATATTATCTAATGATTTTTGATAATCTTTTAAATTATAATATGCTATAGATAAGATATCATATACAGTATGATCCCAACTAAATGGTTCATTAATATAACTTTTAGCGTGAGTTTTAATTTCTAAAGCTTGATTGCAATATTTAATTACATTATCCCATTCTTTTAATTGATAATATAATAAAGCTAACTCAATATAAGAATCTCTTAAATATGGTGCTTCTACAATAGCTTTATTAAGCCACATTTTAGCTTCTTCCAATCTATTTAAATTTTTATAACATCTTGCAATAAATCTCATTGATGCACATCTTTCATCTTTCCACAAAGCTGTAGGCAGTGATAAATGTTTTAATAGCATATCAATAGCTTCATTCCATCTTTGACGAAACATATATTCACGACCTAAATAATGAGTATTTCGATCATTAGTAGGATCTTCCTTAACTGCTAATTCTAATAAAGGTAAATAGCTAGATCTAGATTTAGTATTATCTGGAAAATGTTCAATTGTTAAATTATCACAAGTTATAAATTTTTCTTCATTATCACATTTTAATATTTCATGAACAGGGTTAACCCATTTATAGTTTTTGCGACTATGTATTTTATCACATAAAAAATTTACAGCTGGTTTTCCATATTCATCATGACTCCAAATGTAATTGTATCTTAGTCTTGTAGTATCTTCTTTCCAATTATTTAAAATAATTTCTTTCCAACCTTCAACTAAAACTTCATCTAAATCTAAAGCAATACAAACATCGAAGTCTTCTGGTATCATTTCTAAAGATAAATTTCTTGCTACATCAAATCGCCATGGATCTATTTTTTTTTGTTTAACTACAATTCCATGGCTTTTTAATTTATTGACTGTATCATCTGTAGATCCTGTATCAAGTACGTAAATTCCATCAGCCTCTTTAGCTGATTCATAAAATCTATCGACAAATTTTTCTTCATTTTTACAAATTGCATAAACACATATTTTCAAATAAAATCACCCATTTAATAATATGTTTTAATTGACTAATAAATGTATTTATTTTATAATGATTTTGAGGTGACTTATGGTTATAGTTGTATTAGGTCCTACAGCAGTAGGCAAGACAAAAATGAGTGTTGAATTAGCAAAATTATTAAATGGTGAAATAATAAATGTTGATAGTACTCAAATATATAAAGATTTAGATATTGCAACAGCTAAAATAAAAGAGGAAGAAAAAGAAGAAATACCACATCATTTATTTGATATAAAAAATATTAAAGAAGATTATACTGTTTATGATTATCAAAAAGATTGCCGAAATAAAATTGATGAAATACTAAGTAAAAATAAAACACCTATTTTAGTAGGTGGCACAGGATTATATATTAAAGCTGCTTTATATGATTATAAATTTAATGATGAAGTTAATGATCAATTTGAAGATTTAACTAATGAAAAAATATATAATAAGTTAAAAGAATTAGATGAAAACATTGATATTCATATTAATAACAGAAAAAGATTAGTAAGGGCTTTAAATTACTGTTTAAATAATAATTTGAAATTTAGCGAAAAAGAAAAAACAGATAAATTATTATATGATACTGTTTTTATAGGACTAACTACTGATCGTAATATTTTATATGATAGAATTAATAAAAGAGTAGATATAATGGTTAAAGATGGATTATTAGAAGAAGCTAAAAAAATATATGATTCAAATATAAGAACTAAAGCAGTTATGACACCAATAGGTTATAAAGAATTGTTTCCATATTTTGAAGATAAAAAATCTTTAGAAGAGTGTTTAGAATTAATTAAACAAAATAGTAGAAAATATGCTAAAAGACAATATACTTGGTTTAATAATCAAATGGATGTTGTTTGGTTTAAAGTTGATTTTGATAATTTTAATAATACAATAAAAGAAGTATATAATTATATTATTTCTTTAAAATAGGATTATTTTTATTGATATCTTTACTAATCAAATTATAAATATTATCAACTAATAATTCATAATTATCATATTTTGTAAGAAGAGATAATTTTACTTCTTTTTTAATTTCATTTAAATATTGTCTACCTTTGTTATTGAATCCTAAAATTCTAATATGTTCTAATTTATAATTTTTTTTGTCTAAACAACACAAAATATGAACTAAACATCTTTTAATTCTGTTGTAAGTATAATTTTTATGTTTAACATTACTAATTAATTCTTCTATATTGTTTGATTTTAAAATATTTTTTTTAAGTAAACTATTTAAACTAACATCGATATCTTGATATTTAGTTAAATCTTCGGTCATTATTTTATGTTTAATTATTAAATAAAAATCATTTAAATTTATATTTTTAATATAGTTAGTATTAGGAACATATTTTGATATATCATCATTATTATAAATTAAATTTCTAATGCTAGTTGCACTACTTATTTTACCATTTACATTTTTATCGTGATAATCATTCGTTCTTTTAATTGTAATTGGTTTTATTTTACTATTTAATTTTTTAATAGCTTTTATATAACTAACACCTAATAAATCATTTGGTGTATTAATTGAAATGTTTATTTTATTTTTTAAAGCAATATCGATTGCTTTCGGATAATTATATCCTTTTTTTAATAAATCTTTTATATCAATATTTGTATCAGCAATTTTATATAAAACATCTATATCATTTAATTCACTACCAAAAACTAAATAATCACATTTTAAATTATCTAAAATACTAATTGCTCCATATGCATAAATATCAGCAGATTGTGTAGCAAAAGCAAAAGGTAATTCAACTACTAGATCTATACCATAATCTAGAGCTAGTTTAGTTTTGTCCCATTTATTTATAACTGATACATCGCCACGATTTAAAAAATTACCAACTAAAACTAATGTAATAACTTCATTTGGAAATAATTCTTTAACTTTATCTAAATGATATAAATGTCCATTATGAAATGGATTATATTCACAAATAATACCAACCATACAAAATCACCTAAGTAGATTATATCAAATTTATTTACTTTTTAAAATTTTTTTTGTATAATTAAATAGGTGATTCAAATGAATGTTGATATTACAAGATTAAAAAGTGGTATTGATTCTAATGTTTTAATTGATTTAAATTATTCTTTTACAAAAGAACAATTAGAAAATACTAATATTTTAGAATTAAATAATGTAAAAATAAAAGGTGAAATAACTAATGGAATAGAGGATTATTATTTAAAATTAAACATTGAAGGAACTATGATTTTACCTTGTTCAATTAGTTTAAAACCAACAAAATATCCATTTTCTATCGAAATAGATGATGATTTAAGTGAATTTTTAGAAGAAAATTTAGAAAATAATCAAAATACTATTGATATTTTTCCAATAATATGGGAAAATATATTAATGGAAATTCCCCTTAAAGTTGTAAATGAAGATTTATCGGATGTAAAAAAAGAAGGCGATGGCTGGAAGTTTATAACTGATAAGGAAGAAAGAATTAATCCTGAATTAGAAAAATTAAAAGATTTATTATAGGGAGGTGTTATAAATGGCAGTACCATTTAGAAAAGTTAGTAAAACTCGTGGACGTAAAAGAAGAACTCATTATGTTATAAATGCTAATACAACAGTTAAATGTCCAAAATGTGGTGAAATGATTAAACCACATAGAGTATGTCCAAAATGTGGAACTTACAAAAACAAAGAAGTAGTTAAAACAGCTGAATAGTTGTTTTTTTGTAAAAAAAAACTATTAAATAGTTTTTTGATGAGTCAATTGTTTCATATCAATTATACAAAAATTTTTATCTTTTAAATTTTCACAATATTCAAGTTCTTTAAATAATTCGTGAGAATCTAAACCACTTAATTTAGAATGTTTTATTAGAATTATTGTGTTTGCATCTGAAACGTATGCTTTGAAATGATTAAATTTTCTTTCATACCAATCAGAATATTGACGCAATCTTTCTTCTTTTGAATTCTTACCACCTTTATGCAAATAATCGATAATTGCTTCTTCAATTCTTTTATCAATTTTTTCAGGTTCCATAAAATCATAGGGAATAACTAATTCTTCTTCTTGGACATTTATAATTTCATGTAAATGTTCCCAAATAGTAGTATATTCTTCTTTGCCACATAAAATATAAACTTTTTTTCTATTTTTCCATTCTATCATATAATATCACCTCGTATGTGGCTATATATTAACATATATTTATATAAAAATCAATTTGTATATCTAATAGTTTCATTTGATATATTAAAGATAATTCCTATCATAATCATATAACTTAATAATGAAGAGCCACCATAACTTATAAATGGAAGCGTAATACCTGTAATAGGCATAAGACCAAAAGTCATACCAATATTTTGTAATTGTTGATATATTAACATACCAACAATACCAGATATAATATACTTATTAGTTAAATTAGTATTTCTTAAAGCAAGTAATATTAATCTTATATCAAATAAAGTAATTAATCCTAATAAAATTAAAACTCCAATAAAACCAAAATTATTAGCATACACAGCAAAGATAAAATCAGTTTGTGGTTCAGGAAAATAGATAGGTGTATTATTAGGTCCCATTCCGATTAAGCCTCCAGAACCGATACTAATCATACCATTTTCTAATTGATACCCACTACTATTTGACCAATCTAATAATCTATCAACTCTTAAGAAAAAATCTGTTCCAAATATTTTAATAAATAAATCAGTATTAATAAAATATATACCTAATACTAAAGCAATAAATAAAATAATAATTGAAAATAAAATGATAAACCATCGATATCTAATACCAAATATAAATAGCATAACAACAGTAATAAGTAAATATATTAATACAACACCTGTATCAGGTTGTAAAAATGTTAAGATACTAGGAATTAATACAATAATTCCAACTTTAATTAAAAATCTAAATTCTTCTAAAACAGTAGGATTATTATATTCTTCATTAAAATTATGAATCATAGTTCCTATTGTTATAATTAAAATTATTTTCATAAATTCACTCGGCTGAATAGTACCAAGACCTGGTATACTAAACCAACATTTAGCATTGTTAATAGGATTAGCAAATAATAATAATCCTATTAATGAAATAATTCCAATAATATAAAATATCCAAATATTTTTATAAATAAAATCATTACCAATAAACATAATAAAATAGGCGATAATAAATCCTGCTACATACCATAATAATTGTTTATAGACTAAAGTGTTATTTGATATTAAATCTTGAGCACTATTAATAGTTATTAAACTGATAATTATAAACAAAAATAAAACTATTAACAAAATCGTATCTACTTTGTATTTAGAAATTTTCTTCATAATTTCACCTATTATTATCTTACACTAAATTTGTAAATTATACAATTAAATATTTGCAAAATAAAAAAAATATAGTATAATTTATATAGGTGATTATATGGAACATATATGGCAATATATAATAATATTAGTTATCGCTATTATTATTGCTGTTGCAATTGTAAAATCAAAACAAAAGGATTTTAAGTTAGAAGCTAATAAATTAGTAGAGTATTTAGGTGGTAAAGATAACATTATCAATTATGAAACTAATAAATCAAGATTTATAGTTGAACTTAAGGATACTAAAAAAGTAAATAAAGAAGGTATCCAAAAAATAGGTGCTCAAGGAATAGTTGAAATTGATAATCAATTAAAAATTATTTTAGGAGGACAAGCAGAAAAAATAAAAAAATTTATTGATGATTTGAAGTAACTTTGGTTACTTTTTATTTTTTTCGACATAATTCGACAAAATAATTAAAAAAAATGTAATATAATGGGTTTAGGTGAGTTAAATGTTATATCAAGTTTTATTTAATATTATTATTTTATTATTTCCTTTAATAGTTTATTTATTTTATTGTACTTATAGTAACAATATAAATAAAGAACAAAATAAATTATTTTTAGATTTAGCACTTTTATCAAGTTTATATTTATTAATTATTTATAATAATGGTAATAGTGATTTAATAATCTTATTTAATATTCCACTTATATTTGCTTTTATTAAAAAAAGAACATTGATAAGTATTATTATTACTATTATAATTTTAATGAATTATGCTGATGCTAATATAACAATTTATATAATGGAATATTTAATATATTATTTAATATACATTTTTTATCAAAAAAATATTTTAAATTTATTTATAATAATTAAACTTATTTTTAATTTTAATTTATTAACTAGTATTATTTTTGTGATAACAACTTATTTGGTTATATTCTTATATAAAAAAGGTGAGGATATAATAAAATTACATATGAATTTAAAAGAACTAGAAAAAGAAACACAATTAAGATCATCTTTATTTAAAATAACTCATGAAATAAAAAATCCGATTGCTGTATGTAAAAGTTATTTGGATATGTTTGATATTAATAATAAAGATCATGAAAGATATATTGATATATTAAAAGAGGAAATGGATAAAATATTATTATTGTTACAAGATTTTTTATCAATGAATAAAATAAAAATTCAAAAAGAAATATTGGATATTAATTTATTATTAGAAGATGTTGTTAATCAATTTGAACCTGTTTTAAAAGAAAAAAATATTAAGTTCAAACATAATATATGTGAGGATGAAGTATTTGTTTTGGGAGATTATAATCGATTAAATCAAGTATTAATAAATATGATTAAAAATAGTATTGAAGCAATAGAAAAAAAAGGAGTAATAAGTATTGATTATAAGATAGAAGAAAATTTTAAAATTATTATTGAAGATAATGGTATGGGAATACCTAAAGATGAACTAGAAAAAATAAAGGAACCATTTTATACAACTAAAAAAAATGGCACAGGTTTAGGTGTGTCATTATCAATTGAAATTGTAAAAGCTCATAATGGCAAAATTAATTATATTCCTTTAAAAAAAGGAACAAGAGTAATTATTGAACTTCCTATTTATGAATTATTTAGCCTCGATGTAGACTGATTTATCATAATTATGATATCCAGTGTGATAGTTTTCTAATTGTTCAGTAGTAATTAGTAAAAAGTTATCTAAAACCAAATTGCTACCATCATCAGTAATTGGATCATCCCAGGTTAAATCAATGTGATACCAATTGTTATCTAAATATACATAATTCCAAATATGACTTTCACTAGAAATTCGATAATTTGGAATTTTTAATTTGTTTAAAAATAAAGCCATAGCATCAGTATATCCACCACATAAAGCTTTATGATAATAAAGTGGACCAATTGCTTTATGTGAAGGATTATCAATATCTTCTAAGTTAGCATCTAAATATTCTGTATCATAAGTAGTTGTTTCAACTATATAATTATGGATTGCAATTATTTTTTCTTTATCAGTCATATTATCATTTAAAATTTCTTTCATTATTTCATCAACTTTTTGATTAGTATCTTTAATTACATCATTTTTATATGATTTTTCGATAATAACTTCTATTTTATTAAATGAATTTGAAGTTACTGTTGCTTGACGGTAACTATTATAAGGATGAATGTAATTGCTTAAATTGATCATTTCATTGGAATTAGTTAAATAATTAATATCATTTATGCAATTTTCATAATCACAATAAAAATAAAAATCATCTTCACCATTATTTAAAAAAGTATATAAAATATTAATTAATTCTTGTTTATCATTGGCTATAAAATCATCTGTTGCTTGAACATATTCAAATTTATAATCTAATGCATAATCGTTAGGATTATTTAAATAAACTTTTTTTGAATATACTATTTTTTGAACTAAAAATGTAGTTATTTCATTTTGATAAATAAAAGTTAAAAATAACATTATTAATAATGGAATAAGCGCTAACCAACCCTTCATCTAGCATCACCTATTATAATTATATCAAAAAAAAATAAAAAGTAAATGTTATTCCATTGCATTTACTTTTTTTGTTAAACGAGATTTATTACGAGCTGCTGTATTTTTCTTAATAGCTCCAGCTTGTGTTGCTTTATCGATTCTTTTGATAGCTACTTTTAAGTTGTCATTAGCTTTATCTTTATCTTTAGCAATAACTGCTCTTTCAACATTTTTACAAGCAGTTTTCATACTTGCTGTATAGTTATTATTATTTACTGTTTCTTTAGCGATTACTTTGATTTTTTTCTTTGCATTTTTCATATTTGCCATAGTTAATTCACCTCCAAGCTCTTAAAACATTATAATTTTACCATTTTATTACTAAAAAAGCAACACTTTTTCGTATAAAACATTAACTTAAATCAATAATAATAATGGTGAATGTTATGAAACATAGTGTTGATTTGTCAAAATATCAAATAAGAACCGATTTAGCAATCGAATCTATTAAAGATATTAAAAATATTAGTAAAGAGATAATAGAAGATAATATTAAGATTACTAATGTTGTAGTTGATGATAAAGTAAGTAGTTTAATTAACAAGAAAAAAGGTAATTATATAACAATTGAATTTGATGATGTAACAGATTCCAGTAATTATGAGAAAGTAAAAAAAGTATTTGTAAGAGAATTAAATAATTTATTAAATTTATTAAAAATTGATAAAAAAGCAAGTTGTTTAATAATTGGTTTAGGTAACTATAAATCCACACCAGATTCTTTAGGCCCTTTAACAATAAATAATATAATAGTTACTAATCATTTATTTGAATTAGATGAATTATCTAATGAATATAGAAGAGTATCAGTTTTAGTACCAGGTGTTATGGGTCAAACTGGTTTAGAAACTAGTGATGTAATATCTAGTATAGTAAATAAATTCAAACCAGATTTTATTATTTTAATAGATGCTTTAGCTAGTCAATCAGTAGAAAGAGTAAATAAAACAATTCAAATGACTGATACAGGAATTCATCCTGGGAGTGGTATAGGTAATAGTAGAAAAGAAATAAGTTATGAAACATTAAATATTCCTTGTATAGCTATCGGCGTTCCTACTGTTGTTGACGCAATTACTATTGTAAGTGATACAATAAATTATATGCATAAACATTATACATACTCAAAATTAAATATAAACAATCCTTTAAATAAATTAATGGCATATAGTCCTAATTATTTAAAAGAAAAAATTGAATTGAATAAAAAAGATAAAGAAACTTTATTAGGAATTGTTGGGACATTAGAAGAAGAAGAAATAAAACAGTTGTTATTTGAAGTTTTATCACCTATTGGATACAATATGATGGTAACACCAAAAGAAGTTGACTTTTTAATTGAAAAGCTAGGTAATTTAATAGGAAATGGTCTTAATGAAGCATTACATAATATTTGACAATATATGTGAAATATGTTAGAATATCTTACATATTTTGGGGGAGATATTATGGCAGTAAGAAAATATGAATTGGAACAACTTTATGTAGGAACATTTAAAGAAAAAAATAGAATCGCTTATTATGATGATATGTCTAAAATGTATATTAATTTTTCAATATTAAATAGATCAGAAGATTATGACAAAAGATTTGATGAAGAATTTGTTGTTGATAAACCATTAAGTGAAACTTTAGAAAAAGAAAATCTTACAATACTATTAACTGATAGTAATGGCAATAGAAAAAAAGAATTATCTTTTTTTGAAATAAATGATATCTTAATAGCAATATCAAGAAAAAAGATTTTATCGTCTTCAACTTTAGCAAAACAAGCAGTTCTTGCCAAAAATATTACTGATTTAATAAGCGATATGTTAGGATTAAATTCAGAAAATAATCCATCAACTTCACCGATTTTTTTAAGAAATTTTGATATTAGTTATTCAATAGTTCCTGCAAAAAAATTAAAGGAATTTAAACAAAATTTATATGAATATATATCTATATCTTTAATGACAGAAACAAATGTTATTGTGAGATTTGGAAATGGTTTAATAGATTACAAAATTTTACGTTCTTTGAATAAAGCTGGAATTAAGCAAACAGATCAAATGAAACAAAATAGTTTTTTAATTAATATTGGTAACGATGGTAAAATATTAATAAATGGTATTGATATTAATGAATATAACAAAAAGCAAAATACTGGTTTTCAAAAAATAATTAAATTTTAAAATGGCTAATTGCCATTTTTTCTTGTTTTTATTTTAAATATTTATTATAATTATTGAAGGAGATGATTGATATGATAATAGGTTCACATGTTTCATTTAAAAAAGATACTCAATTAGTTGGTAGTGTTAAGGAAGCAATAAGTTATGGAAGTACTACTTTTATGTTTTATACAGGTGCTCCTCAAAATACTAATAGACAAGCGATCAATGATGATTTAACTAAAGAAGCTATTAATTTAATGAAAGAAAACAATATAGATATAAACAATGTAATTGTTCATGCTCCATATATAATTAATTTAGCTTCTAATAATGATTTTGCGGTTACATTTTTAAAAGAAGAATTAAAAAGAGTTGAACAATTAGGTATGACTAAATTAGTACTTCATCCTGGTAGTAGTGTTAAATTAAGCAAAGAAGAAGGTATTAAAAATATTATTGATAATTTAAATAAAGTAGGAAAAAGTAATGTTTTAATATTATTAGAAACTATGGCAGGAAAAGGAACTGAATTAGGTAAAACATTTGAAGAAATAAAAGAAATAATTGATGGTGTAGATTATCCATTAGGAGTTTGTTTAGATACTTGCCATATTAATGATGCTGGATATGATTTAAATAATTTTGATGAAATTTTAGATTTGTTTGATAAAAAAATTGGTTTAAAATATTTAAAATGTATTCATATAAATGATAGTAAAAATGTAATCAATGCCCATAAAGATCGTCATGAAAATATTGGTTATGGAACAATTGGTTTTGATAATTTAATTAAAATAATATATCATGAAAAACTAAAAGGTATCCCTAAAATATTAGAGACACCTTATGTATCAATGGATGATAATTCTAAAGAAAGAATGTATCCACCATATAAATTTGAAATAGAAATGATTTTAAATAAAAAATTTAATAATAATTTAATTAATGATATAAGAAATTATTATAAGTAACGATTTTTAAAATAAATATACAAAGATTCTATTTTTTGATAACTTGTACTATCCAATTTTTCTTTTAAATCATCTAATATACCTCTAGGATTACCAAAGACAATAGTTCGCCAATTATTTTTAATATGATCATAAATTACTTTTACTTCTTTATCTTTTAAAATAATACCATTTTTTAAAGCAAAATTGTTTACATCTTCTAAAGTCATTCTATTAACGTATTCATTAATTAATCTTTCTTTCACTTTGATCACCGCTATATTATATGTTGTAATGAATAATGTTATGAAAATTAAATAAAATATTAAAAGGAGGAATATTATGTATGAACCATATATAACTGATTTTACTATGAATATTCATAATAAAATATTAAATAATTATCTTGATAAAATTAAAGATATATCTGATTATGTTTATGCAGTTAACAATATTGATGAATATCCACTTAACAAAAGAGGTAATATTTTATTTAATTTAGGTGGTGTTTTAAATCATCAATTATTCTTTAGTATTTTAGGTCAAGGTGAAATGAGTGAACAATTTAAAAATAAAATAATTGAAGATTTTGGCTCTGTTTCTAATTTTAAGGAAGAATTTATTAAAAATGCTAATTATGTTGTTGGTTCAGGTTATACATTTTTAGTTTTAAATAAAGATAATAAATTAGAAATTATAAATACTTCTAATGAAGATACACCATATTCATATGGCTTAAAACCAATTATGAATTTAGATTTATGGGAACACGCTTATTTTTTAGATTATCAAAATAACAAAACTGATTATATTAATAATTTTTTTTCAATTGTAGATTTTAATAAAGTAAGTAAAATATATGAAGAAATACAAAAAAATATATAATTTAAGTACAAAAAATAAAGATATTAAAGAAACAGTTGAAAAAAGATATAATATTTTAATTATAGTAATAATTTTGATAATGATTATATTAAGTGTCAATTTATTTATTCTTCAAGTGGTAAAGCATGAGTTTTATGTTAAAAAAGTGGAACAATTAAGTCAAAATCTTGTAACTTCTACAAGTACTCCTCGCGGTAGAATTTATGATAGAAATGGTGAAATAATAGTTGATAATGAAGCTGTTAAAGTAATTTATTATAAAAAACCAAGCGGTGTAACAACTCGTGATGAAATTGAAATTGCTTATAAAGTAGCTGATATGATTTCAATTGATTATAAACAATTAAGTAGTGATAATTTAAAAAAATTTTGGATTTTAAATAATAAAGAAGAATCTGATAAATTAATTACTGATTTGGAATGGCAACAATTAGAAGAAAGAAAATTAACTTCTTTAGATATAGAAAAATTAAAGTTAGAAAGAATTGATGAACAATTAGATGATTATGAAGAAATTGATTTAAAAGCAGCTTATATTTATTATTTAATGAATGTTGGTTATAGCTATGATGAAAAAGTAATTAAAAAAGAAAATGTTAGTGATAAAGAATATGCTTTAATAGCTGAAAATGTTAATAATTTAAAAGGTTTTGATGTAAGATTAGATTGGAATAGAGTGTATCCTTATGGCGATACTTTTAGAACAATTTTAGGTAGTGTTTCAACTAATGAAACAGGAATTCCTTATGAATTAAAAGATTATTATTTAGATTTAGGGTATAGTTTAAATGATAGAGTAGGAATAAGTTATTTAGAATATCAATATGAATCAATTCTAAAAGGAGAAAAAACAGTTTATCAAATATTAGATGATGGTACTAGAAAAATTGTTTTTCCTGGAAGTAGAGGAAAAGATATTGTTCTTACTATTGATATTAAATTACAACAAGAAATAGAAAAAATATTAGAAGAAGAAGTTTTAAATGGTAAAAAGTATCCTAATACTAAATATTATAATAGATCGTTTGCTATTATAAGTGATCCAAATACTGGCGAAATACTTGCTATGGCAGGAAAACAATTAAAAGATGGTAAAATATACGATTATACTCCTGGCATTGTTACTACTCCTGTAACAGCTGGTTCAATAGTTAAAGGTGCATCACATGCGGTTGGTTATAGTACTGGAGCTTTGCAAATAGGAGAAAGAAGAGATGATAGCTGTATTAAAATAGCTGCCACTCCTTTAAAATGTTCATGGACAATCTTAGGTACAATTGATGATATAGGAGCTTTAAAATATTCTTCCAATGTTTATCAATTTCATACTGCTATTAAAGTAGGTGGTGGAACATATAAATATAATGAAGAATTAAATATAAATCCAACTGCCTTTGATACTTATCGTAATATGTTTAGAAAATTTGGATTAGGCGTTAAAACAGGGATAGATTTACCAGTTGAAAGTTTAGGTTATACTAGTGATAGTACTTTAGCAGGACATTTATTGGATTTTTCAATTGGTCAATTTGATACCTACACACCAATTCAATTAAGTCAATATATAAATACTATCGCTAATGGTGGCTATAGAATCCAACCTCATTTATTAAAATCAGTATATAATCCTACTAAAGATGGCTTAATAGATTTATTGTATGAAGTTGAAACTACTGTTTTAAATAAAGTTGAGTTAGATAATAAATATATGAACAGAATCAAAGAAGGATTTAGAGCAGGTGTTGTTAGTGGAATTGCTAATGGTTATGTAGATAGTAAATATAATCCAGCTGCTAAAACAGGAACTAGTGAAAGTTTTATTGATACTGATGGTGATGGGGTAGTAGATAAAGAAACAATGAGTAATACTTTTGGTGCATATGCTCCTTATGATAATCCTAAAGTATCATTTGTAATTGTTTCACCTGATATATTTTATGAAGAAACATCTAGTTCACGTGCACCTATTAATAGAATTATAGCTAATAGAGTATCTTCTAAATATTTTGAAATGTATGATTAATAATTGTACATTTTTTTAAAATATATTGAATTTAGAAAAAAGATATTGTATAATCTTTACAGATAGGTAGTGAAATGTTTATGAAACAAATTAAAAAAAACGCTTTTACGCTTATTGAGTTACTGGCAGTAATAATTATATTGGTAATTATAGCTCTTGTTGCAACACCAATTGTATTAGATATAATAGATGATGCAAGAGTATCAGCAGGTAAGTCAGAAGCAAATATGATCTTAAGTGGAATAAATAATTATTGTGCTACTGAAGATGTAAAAAGTGAAATGGATAGTAGTTATACTAAAATATGTACATCAAGTATGAATGTAGATAATGTAAAAGAAATGGTTAATTTAGGAAACGCGGAAATAAAAGAGTTAGCATATGATGGCGAAAAATTAACAACATTGGTTATTGAAAGTAATAATCATAAATTTACATTATGTTCAGGTAGTACATTTGTTATGGATAGTGAGACATGTGATGGAACAAATAATGGTGGAAATAATAATGAAGATGATGATATAGTACAAAAACCTGTAGAAGGTAATTTAATTTCGACGTTGTTAGAAAAATATATTGAAGGTAGTACAACAGGATTAGTGAAAGATGCAACAAATGAAAATATATATTATTATACTGGAAATAATACTCAAGTAGCAAATAATTTCTTATGGTATGGAGGCCATCAATGGCGAATATTAGAATTTGATACCTCTGCTAAAACATTAACTTTGATCACTCAACAACCATTAACATCAATCCAAGCTGCAAGTGCAGTATGGGAAACAGAAGAAGCATACGAATTAAGCCACGTCAACACTTGGTTAAATGAATATTTTTGGAATAGTTTGGATAGTAGTATAAAAAATAATATATTAAATAATTCATTTAATATAGGGATATACGACAATATAAGTGAAATAACAACAATTAAAAAAGTTGGATTATTAGATGCAGAACAATATAAAAGAGCAGGAGATGAAAGTTCTTTCTTGGATATAGATGATTATTTTTGGTTAGGTAATAGATATGATTCATCACATCTTCAACTTGTAAATAATAGTGGCTCTTTCTCAAATGATAATTCATCTGTTATTAATGGCATTCGTCCTGTTATAAAAATTTATGACCTAACAATTTGTGGAGGCGAAGGTACTCTTACTAGTAGTTATTATACAGAAAACAAGACAACAAATACAAGTGATATACAAGTTGGTGAATATATAAATATACCGACAAATAGTAACTATTGTGGAAATGACAATATGTGCACATTTAGAGTAGTGAGTAAAAATGGAGAAAGAATTAAAATAGTATTAAATGGGTTACTTTCTGGGCAAGCTTCATTAAATGATGATTCTTTTGCAGAGGTGACGCCAAATTTAAAAATATTTACAAATTATTTAAATGGATTTATTAAAAGTATAGATAATGAAAATATAACAACAGGTACATATGGTGTTGGTAAGTATGAATATCAAGATAGCTATATAGATACAGTAAGCATAACTATGACATCTAAAATAGGCTTGCCAACAATTGGTGAGATGTTTAGTGGAAATGATATAGATTTAGGTACAACAAACACAAAAGTTTTTGTTGATATAAATACTATAGAAAACCCTACAAAATCAGATTACTATTGGACAATGAATAAACTTGATTCGGTTTTTTTTCGAAATGTAAATCTACATGGTAATATTAACTATACTAGGTCGACTGAACTAATGGGGGTTCGTCCTGTTATATATTTGAAATCAGGTTTGACATTTACATCTGGTGAAGGAACAGCCCAATCACCATATGTATTAGAATAAGTAAAAAGAAATTAATTTAAATGAATTAAAAAAACATATTACCAAAAAACAACAAATGTAGTTTTAATTATAATTTTTAATAACATATTTAATTATAAGGTGATAAAAATCACTTTTTTTAAAAGAAATATAAAAAAACTTTGATTTTTAAGAATAATTTGGTATAATTATGTAAGTGTTTTAAAAGGAGGGATTAATATATGGCTAAAAAAGGAGAAGCAAGAGAAAGAATTACTCTTCAATGTACAGAATGTAAAAGTGAAAATTATCGTACAGAAAAAAATAAACGTAATACAACAGATCGTTTAGAATTAAAAAAACATTGTCCTAAATGTAAAACTACAACAACTCACAAAGAAAAAAAATAAGGGGGGGTAAATTATGATAAATGTAAATGATATTAAAAATGGTATTACATTTGTATTAGATGGTGATATTTATCAAGTATTAGAATTTTCTCATGTTAAGCCAGGTAAAGGTGCTGCTTTTGTTAAAATGAAAATAAGAAATTTAAGAACAGGTTCTACTACTGAAAAATCATTTAATAGTGGTACAAAATTAGAAAAAGCAATGATTGAAAAAAGACCTATGCAATTTTTATATGCATCAGGTGATTCTTATAACTTTATGAACATGGAATCATATGAACAAATTGAATTAACTAAAGATCAATTAGGTGATGATGTTAATTACTTAAAAGAAGGATTAAGTGTTGATTTAAGTTTTTATGAGGGTGAATTATTAGGTGTTATGTTACCTGATAAAGTAGAGTTAGAAGTTACACATACTGAACCTGCTGTTAAAGGTAATACTACAAATAATGCTACTAAAGATGCTACATTAGAAACAGGTTTAGTAGTAAGAGTACCTTTATTTGTTGAACAAGGTGAAAAGATTATTGTATCAACTAGTACAGGTAAATATGATTCAAGAGCTTAAGATAGATTATTCTATCTTTTTTTTGCACATAAATAATAATTGCAAAATTCTTGACTTAAATAACTAAAAATTATATAATTTTGTAAGAATAGGAGATATGATTATGAATAGAAAGGCATTTACATTAATAGAATTATTAGCAGTAATTATAATATTAGCTATAGTAGCATTAATAGCTACACCAATAATATTAGATGTAGTAGATGATGCAAGAAAATCAGCAGGATTATCAGAATCAAATATGATATATAGTAGTATAAATAATTATTGTGCATCAATAGAGATGAAAAAACAAATGGGAACATTAGGTAGTGAAGATGTAGATTGTTCAAGTAAAACATCATTTACAACTGCAGAAATAAGTAAAATGGTTAATTTAGGAAAAGCTACAGTAGAATCAAATAGTTATGCAAATGGTAAATTAACAAATTTAGTTGTTATAAGCAACAAAAATAGATATGTATTATGTTCAAATGGAAGTATGGCATTGGAATCGGATGGATGTGAAGTATCAAAAGTAACATATAAAGATAATAGTGGAGCAAATTACCCAGAATTATTAGATAATATGATACCAATAAAATATGATGGAAGTAGTTGGATTTATGCTGATATATATGAAGAATGGTATGATTATGATAAAAAAGAATGGGCAAATGCCGTAGTGTTAAATAAAAATGTTACTAAAAATGTAGGAGATAGAATAAATGAAGATGAAATAGCATTATGGTATGTATGGATACCAAGATATACTTATACAATATTTAATGGTAACAATGGAAATATAGATCCATTAGAAATACAAATAAAATTTGAAAGTGGAACAAATAGTAGTGGAACAGTAAAATGCGTAGATGCAGTAAGTGGAAGCGGTGATAGCAGTGAAACATGTACAGATGATGAAAATGGAAGTGTAACTAATAATGTAAGTACCTATACTCATCCAGCATTTACATTTGGAGAACAAGAATTAACTGGATTTTGGGTAGGAAAATTTGAAGTTAGTGGAAGTATTGACGAAATAACAATAAAACCCAATGTAAGTAGCTTAAGAGAACAAACAGTATCAGCATTTTTTACAGCTATTCAAAATATGAGTACAACATATAAATTAAATGGTGATAGTCATATGATGAAGAATATGGAATGGGGAGCTGTAGCATACCTATCACATAGTAAATATGGAACATGTACCGATGGAAAATGTGTTGAGGTTGGAATAAATGATAGCAATAACTATTATACAGGTGGAGGACAATCTAATGTATATAAAACAAATGTGAAACAATCTACAACACAAAATATCTATGGTATATATGATATGTCAGGCGGAGCATATGAATATGTAATGGGCAATATGGTAGATAGCAGTGGAGAGTTTTATTCAAGTAGTGCAGGTTTTACTGAAAAACCAAATTTAAAATATTATGATGATTATACGTACAGTACTTCTGAATTAGTCCAAGGTCGCGGAAAATTAGGAGATGCTACAAAGGAAACATTAAAAACATTTGGAATTGTTAGTGGTGGATGGTATGATGATACGGCAGGATTTCCAGATTTTTTTAATCGCCCATGGTTTTCAAGAGGTGGTTTATGTACAAGTCCTAGGGCAGGTGTATTTGATTTTGTTGCTAACAATGGAGAAAATACTATTAATGGTTCCACTCGTGCAATATTAGTAGCTAATTAAAAATAATAGATATAGAAATATATCTTTTTTTTGCAATCTCTTTCTTTTCATGATATAATTTTAAGTATGAAATATGTAATTGATGGTATAGAATATGATGTTATAATAAATAAAAAAAACAACAAAAATACTTATATAAGAATAAAAGATAATAGTATATATATAACTACTAATTATTTTGTTAGTAAACATTATATTAAAGGTTTATTAGATAATAATTATGAAGTAATTAAAAAAATGTTACAAAAACAAAGTAAAAAGTTAGAAAGGAACGAAAATTTTTATTTTTTAAATAAAAAGTATGATGTTATTATTGTTAATACTTTAGATATTGAAATAACTGATGATAAAATATTTGTAAAAAGTATTGATTATTTAAATAAATGGTTAAAGAAAAAAACTAGTGAAATATTTAAAAGTAGATTAGATTATCTTTATAATAATTATAAAGAAAAAATACCTTATCCTACTTTAAGAATAAGAAGTATGAAAACTAGATGGGGTGTTTGTAATAGAAAAAATAATACTGTTACTTTAAATAGTGAATTAATTAAATATGGTTATGACCAAATTGATTATGTAATTATTCATGAATTAAGTCATTTTATTCATTTTGATCATTCTAAAAATTTTTGGTTGCAAGTTTCTAAATATTGTCCAAATTATAAGGAAATAAGAAAATCATTAAAAGAGGGTTAAATTTATGAAAAAATTATTAGTTTTGTTATGTTTTTTATTAGTAGGATGTAGTAATAGTGTTTATGATGATTATGTTAAAGAATTAAAAAATAGTGAAGCATCTAGTGAAATTCCTTTTGATATTGAATTTAATATTGATAATGTTAATGAAAATAGAATAATTTATCAAGTTATAATTGATAACCCTAAAGTAGATGCTAGTAATGTTAAAGCATTAGTTATTCATGATGCTAAAACAGAAGATATTTTTCCAAGTGTGGGAATAGTAGATGAAACAATTAATTTAAATGAACAAAAAGGAATTATTTTAATGGGATATATTAATAAAACAGAAGATATTAATTTTAAGGTTTTAATAGAGACTGATCAAAAATATATATATACTTACAATTATTGACATTATTAATAAATTGTTTATTATAAAATATAATTGGTGAATAATATGCAAGTAAAAATATTTGATGAAGGTCATGAAAAAGATTTAGAAGAAAGTGTTAATAATTTTATTAAAGATAAAGAAATATTAGATATTAAATATCAAGTGGCAATTAGTATAGTAGGGGAAGAACAATTATATTGTTTTTCAGCAATGATAGTTTATAGGAAGTGATTAGTTTGAAAAAAAATAGTTTTGTTGAAGGAGCGGTAATTTCAACAATAGGAATAGTTTTATGTAAAATTTTAGGAATAATTTATGTTATTCCTTTTAGGGCAATAATAGGAACACAAGGGGCTATATTGTATAGTTATGCTTATACAATATATGCAGTTTTTGCCTCATTATCATCAACGGGTATTCCTAGCGCAATGGCTAAAGCTGTAAGTGAATATAATACTTTAGGTTATTATAATGCGCAAGAACGGGCCTATAAAATTGGTAAATATATTATAGTTATTTTAGGAATAATTTGTTTTTTAGTTTTATTTATATTCGCACCCCAAATATCATATTTGATAATAGGTGATATTGAAGGTGGTAATAGCATAGAAGATATAACATTTGTTATTAGAGTTATATCAACTGCTTTATTATTTATTCCTATTTTAAGTGTTAGTAAGGGATATGTGCAAGGACATAGAATGATGGCTGTTCCTGCTATAGCCAATGTAATAGAACAATTAATAAGAGTTATTGTAATAGTAGGTGGAAGTTATTTAACTTTAAAAGTATTTAATCTATCAATAACAACAGCAGTAGGAGTAGCTACTTTTGGAGCAACTGCTGGAGCTTTAGTAGCATACTTATATATAATTAATAAAATAAATAAAAGTAGAGAAGAATTAAAAAGAGATGAAAAGCCTAAAAAAGAAGAAGCGAAATTAACTAACAAAGTTATTTTTAAAAGGATAGTTATTTATTCATTGCCATTTATTTTGATTGAATTTATTAGATCAATTTATAATACTGTTGATGTTTTTACCGTTGTTAAAGGATTAGTTAATTTAGGATATGATGTTAATACTGCTGAAAATGTTTTAAGTATTGTAACTACTTGGGGATCTAAATTAAATATGATTATTTTAGCGATAACATTTGGTCTTACTATGAGTATTATTCCAAATATCGTAAGAAGTGCTACTTTAAAAGATTATAAAGATGTATCAATCAAAATAAATCAGTCATTAAAAATAATATTATATACAGCTTTACCAATGACTTTAGGTATTTGGTTTTTATCTTGTAGTGTTTGGACAATATTTTATGGTTATGATAAGTTGAGTGTCGATGTATTTAGCTTTTATATATTACAGTCAGTTATTAATTCATTTTTCTATGTATTAGTTGATACTACTAATGCTTTGGATAAGCCTAAAATAGCTTTAGGCACATTATTAGGAAGTTTTATTTTAAAAGCAATATTAAATGTTCCAATGATGTATTTTGTAAAATTTCTTGGATTTGATGCTTATTATGGAACAATCGTAACTACAATATTAGTTCAATTTTTGGCAGTAATTTATTTGTTATATAAATTAAATAAAGTTTATAAAGTTAATTACAAAAGTAGTATTGTTCCAGCAATAAAAATAATTCTTATGAATGGAATAATGTTATTAAGCATAATGATTGTAAGATTATTTTTAGGTACTTTTGAACCAACTAGACTATGGTCTTTATTAGAAATAATAATATATGCTTTAATTGGTGGAGTTATTTATTTAGTTTTATCAATTAAAAATAATATGCTAGAAGAAGTATTTGGTAAACAATTTATAAAAAAGATATTTAGGAGGTAAGAATGAAAATATTAGTAACTGGTGGATGTGGTTTTATTGGAAGTCACACATGTTGTGAATTATTAGATAATGATTATGAAGTAGTTGTTATTGATAATTTATCTAATTCCAAAGAAGATGTAATAGATAAAATTAAAAAAATAACAAATAAAGATTTAAAATTTTATAAAGGTGATTTATGCGATAAAGAATTAGTCGATAAAATATTTAAAACTGAAAATATTGATGCTGTAATTCATTTTGCAGGATTAAAAGCAGTAGGAGAAAGTGTTAAAAAACCTTTATTATATTATCGTAATAATATTGATTCAACTTTAACTTTATTAGAAGTTATGAGCAAATATAATTGTAAAAAATTAGTTTTTTCTTCAAGCGCTACTGTTTATGGTAATCCTAAAACGTTACCAATAAAAGAAGATTTTCCATTACAAACAACTAATCCTTATGGTTCAACAAAATTATATATTGAAGGTATTTTAAAGGATTTATATAATTCAGATAACGAATGGAGTATTGCTGTATTAAGATATTTTAATCCGATTGGAGCTCATAAAAGTTATTTAATTGGAGAAAATCCTAATGATATACCAAATAATTTAATGCCTTATATTGTTAAAGTTGCAACTAAAAAATTAGAACAATTAAGTATATTTGGTAATGATTATAATACTGTTGATGGCACTGGTGTTAGAGATTATATTCATGTTGTTGATTTGGCTATTGGTCATATAAAAGCTATTGAATTAATCAATAAAGAAAAAGGAATTGATTTTTATAATTTAGGTACAGGTCATGGATATAGTGTTTTAGAAATAGTTAAAACATTTGAAAGAGTTAATAATATTAAAGTAAATTATAAAATTACTAATCGTAGACCTGGTGATATAGATGCATGTTATGCTGATTGTTCATATGCATTAAAAAAATTAAATTTTAAAGCAACTAAAACAATAGAAGAAATGGTGAAAGATTCATATGAATATGCTAAAAGAAATTCCTAAAGTAGAATTACACGTTCACTTAGATGGATCAGTTAGATATGAAACTTTAAAAGAATTTAAAAATATAACAAAAGAAGATGTAATGTGTAATAATTGTAAAAATTTATCTGAATATTTAACTAAATTTGAATTACCAATAGAAATAATGCAAACAAAAGAAATGTTAACAAGAGTTGCTAAAGAATTAGTAGAAGATTTAAAAAAAGATAATGTTATATATGCAGAAGTCAGATTTGCTCCTGTTTTACACACTAAATATTTATCTTTAGAAGAAGTGGTTGAAGCGGTATTGTTAGGATTAAAAGATAAAGATTTAAAAGTTAATTTGATATTGTGTATGATGCGAAATAGTAATTTTATAGAAAACAAAAAAATTATTGATTTAACATACAAATATTTAAATAAAGGTGTAGTAGCTATTGACTTAGCAGGTGATGAAAAAAATTATAAAACAAATAATTTTAAAGATTTATTTAAAATAATTAATGACTTAAAAATACCATTTACTATTCACGCAGGAGAAGCTGATGGAATTGATAGTATTTTAAGTGCTATTAATTTTAATGCTAAAAGAATAGGCCATGGAGTTAGATGTATTGAAGATGAAAAAATTATAAATTTAATTAAAGAAAAAAATATAACTTTAGAAGTATGTCCTACTAGTAATGTTGATACCAATATATGTGAATATTTTGATCATCCAATAAAACAATTATATGATCAAGATGTTTTAGTAACTATCAACACCGATAATAGAACTGTATCTAATATAACGTTAACCGAAGAATATGAAAAATTAAATAAATATTTTAATTTTGGAATAGAAGATTTTAAAAAACTAAATATTAATGCTATTAATGCATCATTTTTAAGTGAAGAAGAAAAAAGTAAATATATAAATAAATTTTATAAAACTATGAATTAACATAGTTTTTTTACATATTAATTACATGATAAATCAAAAACAATAGATAAAATTTAAGACTTATGATATAATGTTGTTAGGGTGTAATTATGAATATATATGACTATACAATTAAACAATTAGAAGACTATTTCATAAGTAAAGGTGAAAAAAAATTTAAAGCTGTTCAAGTATTTGAATGGCTATATCAAAAAAGAGTAAAATCATTTGATGAAATGACTAATATAAAAAAAGAAGTTATTAGTTATTTAAAAGAAGATTTTAAAATAAATAGTTTAAAAATATTAACAAAACAAGAAGATGTTGATGTAATTAAATATTTATTTAAATTAGAAGATAATAATAAAATTGAAGCGGTATTAATGAAACATGATTATGGTAATTCTTTATGTGTATCTAGTCAAGTTGGATGTAATATGGGTTGTAAATTTTGTGAAAGTGGTAGACTAAAAAAAGTAAGAAATTTAAATACTAGTGAAATGGTTTTACAATTACTAAAAATAGAAGAAGATTTAAATATAAGAATATCACATTTAGTTTTAATGGGTATTGGTGAACCATTTGACAATTATGAAAATGTTATAAAATTTATAGATATAATTAATACACCTAAGGGAATTGCTTTAGGAAGTAGACATATAACAGTATCTACTTGTGGGATAATTCCTAAAATAAAAGAATTTATTAAAGATGGAAAACAAGTTAATTTGGCTATATCTTTACATGCTTCTAATGATAAATTAAGGAATCAATTAATGCCAATAAATAAGGTTTATAAATTAGATGATTTAATGGAAACAATAAAAGAATATATTAAACAAACTAATAGAAGAGTAACATTTGAATATATTTTATTGAAAGGCATTAATGACAAATATGAAAATGCAGTTGAACTTTCTAAATTATTAAAAGGTATGAATTGTTATGTTAATTTAATACCTTATAACGAAACTAGTTATATTGAATTTAAAAAAAGTGATCAAAATACTATTTTAAAATTTTATGACACTTTAAAAAAGAACAATATTGGTGTTACAATTAGACGAGAGTTTGGTAAGAAAGTAAGCGCTGCATGTGGACAATTAAGAGCCAATTACAAGGAGGAATAATATGGAATATGCTTATATAACCGATACAGGAAAAGTAAGAGACCATAATGAAGATAGTGTTATTATAAATGAAAATAAGATGGGTGAAGTATTGTTGGCAGTTGCTGATGGTATGGGGGGTCACTGTGGTGGTGAAATTGCATCTAGTATTGCTATATCTCATATCGGTGATAGATTTAGAAAAATAAGTTCAGTTGGAACTAAAGAAGATGCAATTAGTTTTATTAAAGAAATAGTAAGTGAAGCTAATGTGTTATTATATAAATATACAAGTGAACATAAAGAAAGTTCTGGTATGGGAACAACTATTGTTTTAGCTATCGTAACTAAAGATTTCTTATTATTTGGAAATATTGGAGATTCATCAGGTTACGTTTTAAAGAAAGGTAAGTTACATAAAATAACAACTGATCATACTTTAGTTAATTTATTAGTTAAATCAGGTGAATTATCTTTAGAAAAGGCTAAAGAACATCCTAAAAAAAATGTTTTAATGCGTGCTTTAGGTGCTACTAGTACTGTTGAGATGGATATTTTTGATGTTGAAAGAGATGTAGATGGAATTATGCTATGTAGTGATGGTTTAACTAACATGTTAGATGAAGAACAAATTGCTAAAGTATTAACAGATAGTGATATATCAATTGATGATAGATTAAGAAAATTAGTTGTTAAATGCAATAATAGAGGGGGAACAGATAATATTTCAGTTGCATTTTTAAAGGATGGTGTAAATAAATGATTGTAAAAGGGGATAAAATAAACGATAGATATCAAATTATCAAAACTATTGGTGAAGGTGGCATGGCTAATGTTTATTTAGCTAAAGATACAATTTTAGATAGATATGTTGCTGTTAAAGTATTACGTGGCGATTTAGCAGATGACGAAAAATTTGTAAGAAGATTTCAAAGAGAAGCATTATCAGCTAGTAAATTAAATCATCCTAATATTGTTGAAATGTATGATGTTGGAGAAGACAATGGTAGATATTATATCGTAATGGAATATGTACAAGGTAAAACTTTAAAAAGTTTAGTTAAAAAAAGAGGAGCGTTAACATTACCTGAAGTGATCGATATAATGACTCAATTATCTAGTGCGATTATGTGTGCTCATGATAGTTATATAATTCATAGAGATATCAAACCACAAAATGTTATGATATTAGATGATGGTAGAGTAAAAATAATGGATTTTGGTATAGCTATGGCTTTAAATAGCAATGAATTAACGCAAACAAATTCTGTTATGGGTTCTGTTCATTATCTACCACCAGAACAAGCTAATGGTAGTGGTTCAACTATTAAATCTGATATTTATTCATTAGGAATTTTAATGTATGAATTATTAACTGGTAAAGTTCCTTTTAAAGGTGATAATGCAGTTGAAATTGCTATTAAACAAATGAAAGAACCGATACCTTCTATTTGTAAACAAAATCCTGATATACCACAATCAGTTGAAAATATAGTTTTAAGAGCATGTGCTAAAAATCCTAAAAATAGATACGATTCAGTAAGAGAAATGTATGATGATATTAAATCATGTTTAACTGAAGATAATTTAAATCAAAAAAGATTAGTATATAAATATCCAGAACATGAATTAGAGGAAACGAAAGAAATGCCTAATTTAAGTAGATTAGAAAAACATGAGGAGGTTAAAGAAGTGTCTAAACCAAAAAAGAAATCAAAGAAAGACATCGCATTATGGATAACTGGTGGAATATTTGCATTATTAGTAGCTTTGATATGTTTGTTTATAATTATTTATCCTAAATTAGTAAAAGTTCCAGATGTAACAATACCTGATGTTAGTAATTTAACTGTAGTTGAAGCTGAAAGTAAATTAAAAGAATTAGGATTATTGGTTGCTAGTGATGTTGAGGAAAAAGAAAGTGATGAAGTTGAGCCTGGTAAAGTAATTGGTACTAATCCACAAGTTGGAAGAACAGTTAAAGAAGGAACAGAAGTAACAATTATAGTAGCTAAAGAAAGTGGTAATATAACATTAGAAGATTATACTGGTCAAAATTATAAAACAGTTGAAGCAAATTTAAAAAATGCTGGATTAAATGTTATAACAGAACCAAGAAAAATTGAAAAAGAAGAACAAGGTAAATACAAAGAAGGAACTATCGTAGATCAAAGTGCTAAAGCAGGTGACAAATTAGAACCAGGTGATACAATAGTTATATATTATGCTGTATTTACTGTTGAATATCCAGATTTTGTTAATGAAAATTATACTGTTGATATGGTTCAAGAATTTTGTGATAAGAATAATGTTACATTAAATATAGAATATCAAACAGATGATACTTATCCAGAAGGAACAATTATTAAACAAAATAGAACAGGTGAAGTTATAAGTGGTTCAACACTTACTATAACAGTTACTCAAAAAACAGTTGTAGAAACACCAGAAATACCAGAAGGAACAGAATAATGGAAGGAAAAATAATCAAAATAATTAGTAATTCATTTACTGTTTTAAGTGATAAAGAATATGTTTGTAATGCTAGAGGAAAATTTAGAAATTTAAAAATTACTCCTTTAGTAGGAGACAATGTAGTTTTTGATAGTAATAAAAAAATTATTTTAAGTATCAAAGAAAGAAAAAACAGTTTAATAAGACCACCAATAGCTAATATCGATCAAGCTATTATAGTAGCAAGTGTAAAAGAACCTAATTTGGATTTGTATTTGTTAGATAAGTTATTATGTCTAATTGAATTTAATAATATAAAACCAATTATTTGTTTTACTAAATTAGATTTATTAGTTGATAGAACAAATATAGATGAGTTAAAAAAATATTATCAAAGTATTGGATATCAAGTTTATTATAATAAAGAAGAAAGCATTAAAAGTATATTTAAAGATAAAATAACAGTAATAGCTGGTCAATCTGGTGCTGGGAAATCTACTTTATTAAATATTTTAGATAGTAATTTGAATTTACAAACTAATAATATTTCTAAAGCTTTAGGTAGAGGAAAGCATACTACTCGTCATGTAAATTTAATTAATATACTTGATGGGTGGTGTGCTGATACACCAGGATTTTCTAGTTTAGACTTAAGAGAAATGAGTTTGTCTGATATAAGAGATAATTTTATAGAATTTAATTTATATCGTGATAAATGTGCTTATAAAGATTGTATGCATGATAAAGAAGATGATTGCGAAATAAAAAGAAGATTAAATAAAGATATATTAGAATCTAGATATAATAATTATATTAAATTAATAAGGAAGGAAAGAGTATGAAAATATCTGCCTCATTTTTAACAATAGATAATATAGATAATGTAAATAAATTGGTTGATTGTGATATTGATTATCTTCATTTAGATATAATGGATGGAATATTTGTTAACAATAAAAATGAAGTAATTAATATTACTAATAAAAAACCTTTAGATGTTCATTTAATGGTAAATGATGTTTATAAATATATTGATATATATAAAAATTTAAATCCATTATTTATAACATTTCATTATGAAGCTGTTACTGATGTATTAGAAGTTATTAACTATATTAAAAAATTTAATATTAAAGTTGGATTATCAATAAAACCATCTACTAAAGTAGAAGAGATAATACCATACTTACCATATTTAGATTTAGTATTAGTTATGAGTGTTGAACCAGGTCAAGGTGGGCAATCATTTATTATGGATACAGTTGATAAAATAAGAAAATTAAAAGAATTAAAAGGAAATTATTTGATTGAAGTTGATGGCGGAATTAATGATAATACTATTAATTTAATTAATGATGCTGACATAATAGTGGTTGGTAGTTATATTACTAGTGGAAATTATGAAGAAAGAATTAAAAATTTGAAGGAGAAAATTTATGGATGATATTTTATTAGAAACAGAAACAAGAATGGAAAGTGCAATTGAATCTTTAGAAAAAAGATTAACAAATATTAGAGCGGGAAGAGCTAATCCTAGTATGTTGGATGGAGTGGTAGTTAATTATTATGGTGTAGAAACACCTTTAAAACAGCTAGCTAATATTTCAATTCCAGAAGCAAGACAATTATGTATTAAACCTTTTGATAGAGGTTGTTTAAATGCTATTGAAAAAGGAATATATGAAGCAAATATTGGATTAACTCCTAATAATAATGGTGAAATTATTATTTTAAATATTCCAGCTTTAACAGAAGAAACAAGAAGAGAATATGTAAAACAAGCTAAAAATGTTGCAGAAGAAGCTAAAATTGCTTTAAGAAATATAAGACAAGATGCTAATAATGAAACTAAAAAATTAGAAGTTCCAGAAGATGATATTAAATATTGTACAGAAGAAATTCAAGAATTAATTAATAAATATAATAAAATAGTTGATGAAAAATTAAGTATTAAAGAAAAAGAATTGTTAAGTGTATAGGGGGATTATATGAAAAAAGAAATTAATTATTCAAAATTAAATGATTTAATTTCATTATCTCATAATATATTAAAAATATTGTTTGTTTTATTAATTATAGTTGGATTATATGCAATTATTATGTTAATAAAAGAAGTACATATATTACCTTTTGTATTTTCTATTTTAAAGATAATAGCACCACTTTTTATTGGAATATTTATAGCATGGTTATTTGATCCAATTGTTACAAAATTAGATAAAAAGGGAATTAGAAGATTAATTGGTACAATTTTATGTTATGTTTTATTTTTAGGAATAATATTTTTAATTGTTTATGCAATAATTCCATTATTAGCAGAACAAATAAATGATTTTGTTACAACTACAATACCTTCTTTATATGATACTTCTAAACAATGGATAGATAATATATTTAATAATATTAATAGTATTGAAGGAATTGATGCTATTGCAATGCGTAATGAAATATTTAAAAAATTAGAATTAATGGCTACTAATTTAGCTAATTCTTTACCTGATATATTAGTGGTATCATTAAAAACAATATTTTCTTGGGTAGGTATATTTGGTATTGGATTAATTATTGGATTTTATCTATTATTAGATTTTGATAAAAATATTGATACTATTTATACTTTAATTCCAAAAAGATATCGTAAAGAGACTAAAAGATGTTTAACAGCTGTTAATAAACCATTAAAAAGATTTGTTAATGGAGCATTATTAGATTGTACAGTTGTATTTGTTATAACAGCTATAGGTTTTTCATTCATAGGGTTAAAATCACCTTTATTGTTTGCTTTATTTTGTGCATTAACAAATGTAATTCCTTATGCTGGGCCTTATATTGGTGGAGCTCCAGCTGTATTTGTAGGACTTACTCAATCAACGCCAATTGGAATAGCAATTTTAATATTTATTATTGCTGTTCAAGCAATTGAAGGTAATTTCTTCCAACCTTTAATTATGAGTAAAACTACTAAATTAAGCCCTGTAACTATTATTTTAGGGTTGTTAGTATTTGGTCATTTCTTTGGAATTTTAGGTATGATCATTTCAACACCTTTAATAGGAGCTATCAAAGAACTAGTTAATTTCTTTGATGAAAAATATGATTTTTTAAATTTTGATTAAAACCTAATTAATTATTAGGTTTTTTATGTTATACTATATATGGTGAACATTTATGGAATATATTAATAGAAATCCTAAAATATTTATTTTATCTGGTAAAGCTAAAAGTGGGAAAAATTATGTTGCTGATATTATAAGCGGTTATTATAAAAATAGTATTCAAATATCTTATGCTTATTATTTAAAACAATATGTAAAAAAAATAAGTAATTGGGATGGAAGAGAAGAAACTAAGCCACGTGACTTATTACAGTCATTAGGAATCGATTTGATAAAGAAAATAGATAAAGAATTATTAATTAGAAGAGTTATGGAAGATATAAAAGTATATAGTTATTTTTTTGATGTTATTATTGTAACAGATGCAAGACTAAAAGAAGAAATAGATATACCTAAAAAAATATTTAATTGTATTACTATTAGAATTAACGGTAGTGATAATAATTTAACGGACAAACAAAAGAATCATATTACAGAAATTGATTTAGATAATTACAATTTTGATTATGTTATAGATAATACAAATTTAAGTAAAACAAAAGAGGAAATATTAAAGATATTAGGAGGAATAAAATGATTGTAGCTATTGATGGACCTGCAGGAAGCGGGAAAGGTACAATTGCAAGTATCTTATCAAAAAAATTAAATTTAGTTAATATTGATACAGGAGCAACTTATCGTTGTGTTGCATTAAAAGCATTAAGAAATAATTTAAAAGTTGAAGATAAGGATGAAATAATTAAATTATCAAATAATATTGATATAAAATTTGATTTAAATAATAATGTTTATTTAGATGGTGAAAATGTTACTAAAGAAATTAGAAGTAAAGAGGTAACTAGTATTGTATCACCTATATCTAGTATTATTGAAGTAAGAAAAAACATGGTTGATTTACAAAGAAGATTAGGTAATTCTAATAATGTTGTAATGGAAGGTAGAGATATAACAACAGTAGTATTTCCTAATGCGGACTATAAATTTTATTTGGATGCAACTTTAGAAGAACGTGTTAATAGAAGATATAAAGAATATCAAGAAAAAAACATTGATATGAGTTATGATGAAATATATGAAAATATTAAAGCTAGAGATTATAATGATTCACATAAAGAGGTTGGTTCATTGACAAGAACTGATGATCAAGTTTACATTGATTCTACTAATTTAACTATTGATGAAGTAGTAGAAAAATTTATTGAAGTAATTAAATAGGCTATTTTAGAATAGTCTTTTTTTATTGTGCATATATTTTATAAAAAGGAGGATTTTATGGACAAGATAGATTCATTAAACAATTTAAATCATAATATAACTATTAATGAAAGAAAAAATATAATAATAAGTGGTGTGAAAAAAATAGAAAGTTTTGATAATGAAGAATTTTTATTAGAAACTACTATGGGAAATATTACAATAAAAGGTACTGAATTAGAAATAATCAAATTAGATACATATCAGGGTACAGTTTCAATTAAAGGAACAATAAATAGTTTAAGCTATGATAGTGTAAAAAAAGAAGAAGGAGTATTTAGTAAATTATTTAAATGATGACTTTAATTATTCAAATAAAAACTTTTTTAGTTTCTATATTATTTGGAATTTTATTTTCATTATTATTAGATATATTTTATAAACCAAAACTTTTTAATATAATTTTATCACTAATAATTGTCATAGTATTTACATTAGCTTATTTTTTAATTTTACTTAAATTAAACAATGCTATAATTCATCCTTATTATATTTTTTCATTTGTAATAGGTTTTTTGTTAGAATTTGGAATAAAAAAACTTCTAAAAAAAATTGTATTATTTAAAAAAAAATGATATAATTTTTTAGGAGGATAGGTATGAAGAAAAAAGTTTCAAAAGCGTCTAAAAGAAGATTAATGATATTTGGAATTCTTTCTATTATGGCAATAGTATATTTTTTTGTTACTTTATTCGGATATACTTATAGTTACATTTCTTTAAAAAAAGAAGAAAATAATTTAAAGAATCAATTAGTTTTTTTACAAGATAAAAAAGCTAATTTAAAGATAGAAATTCAAAAATTAAATGATCCAGAATATGTTGCTAGATATGCTAAAGAAAATTATTTGTATTCTGCTGATGGAGAATATGTTTTAAAAATAGATACTAATGAGGAAACTGAAGATAATGTTGTTACAAATAATAATAATGTATATTACATTATTGGGATTATATTGTTTTTAATCTGTTTATTGATATTTAGAAGAAAGAAAAAAGAGAAGTAAAATTCTCTTTTTATAGTTTAAAATCATTTGTAATATTGTCGTTCATATTTTTACCATCATAATAAGTTTTCTCTTTATTTTTTGATAAAATAGCTACAATATTACTTGGAAATTTTCTAACTAATTTGTTATAATCAGTAATTATGTCGTTATAATATTTTCTTAATGCTGTTATTTCGTGTTCGCTTTCATTTAAGGAAATATCTATTTTTAATAAGGCATCACTTTCATTTAATTCTGGATAGTTTTCTTTATAATAATTAAATTCATTAATTGCTTCATATAATTGTCGATCTAAATCAAAATTAGATAATTTTCTACTTCTTAATTTTACTATTAATCCTAAAACATCTTCTTCTGTATTTATATTACCTTTAATTATGTTTATTGATTTATTTAATAAGTCAAATCTTTTTCTTAAAGTAGTATCTATATTAGCTTCTACTTCATTTATTCTAATAATGAAGCTTTGAAATTTATTATAAGTATTAACATACCATACTAAAATTAAACAAATAATGATAATAATTATTAATGTTATAAAAAATGCACTCATCTATACTCACCATACTAATTATAACAAATATTTTATTAAATATCAATTATTTGGATAAAAATCTGGATCATAATTTATTGGTTCATCAAATGAAATATAATCTACATATATCATTAATAACATTTCCCAAACACCATTAGTTGGGTCACTTAATATTATGTGATCTCTTCCTGATTGTTCGATGATACCTGTAAATTCTAAATCACGCCACTCATTAGAATCAGGAAATGTTTGATGTACTCTAACTTTTTTACCTTTATTTAATCTTAATATATTTTCAATATAAGATTGTTCAGGTGGAAGTGCCATTTGTTGATAATTTGTATTACCAGGTGGGGTAGGTTTAACATATAATGGTTGCCCATTGTATTGATTATAATAATTCATAAAATTCTCCTCTCATAATAAAATATATTAAAAATTATTAAAAATATGATATAATTATAAAGGTGATATATATGAAAATAAAAGTTGGCGTTTCTAATCGTCATGTTCATTTAAAACAAAGTGATTTAGATATTTTATTTGGTGGTGAATTAACTGTTAAAAATAATTTGACACAACCTGGTCAATTTGCATGCAACGAAACAGTAACTATTAAAACTAATAAATCAGAAATTAATAATGTAAGAGTTTTAGGTCCTACAAGAAATTATACTCAAGTTGAAATTTCTAAAACAGATGCCTATAAGTTAGGATTAAATCCTCCCGTTAGAACATCTGGTGATTTAGATGGTAGTGAAGTTGTTACTATAATAGGGCCCAAAGGAACTATTGAAACTAATGGTTGTATTATAGCTGATAGACATATTCATGTTACTTATGAAGATAAATTAAAATATAATTTACCTGATAAAGTTAATATTAAAATTGATGGTATTAAAAAAGGAATTATTGAAGTTAATTTAAAACCAAGTGAAGTAGCATTTTTTGAGTTACATTTGGATACTGATGATGCTAACGCATTTTTAATTAAAAATGGTGATGAAGTAGAAATATTAGATATGTGATATAGTAGGAGTTAGATAATATGAATAAAATAGCAAATAGCAAAAATGGGGGGGGGGTATTTACAAAATAATAAAGGATTTGCAATATCAGGAATAATATATTCAATACTGATACTATTTTTGTTACTTGTATTTAGTGTTTTAGCAATCCTAGGAAGTCGCAAACTGATAATAGATAAATTTAAATTAGAAGTATTAAATAAAATATATGGAAATGAATTGGAAAAAGAAAAAGTTGTTTACAAAGATAATAGTGGAGCAAATAGTCCAGAATTATTAAATAATATGATACCAATATATTATGATGGAAGTAATTGGATATATGCAGATATAAAAAAAGAATGGTATGATTATGATAAAAAAGAATGGGCGAATGCAGTAGTGTTAAATAGTGGTATTACTAAAAATGTTGGCGATACAATAACTGAAGAAGAAATAGCGTTATGGTATGTCTGGATACCAAGATATACATATACAATATTTAATGGTAATAATGGAAGTGTAAATCCATTAGAAATACAAATAAAATTTGAAAGTGAAACTAATAGTAGTGGAACAGTCAAATGTGTAGATGCAGTGAGTGGTTCTGGAACAAGTAGTGAAACATGCACTGATTCAACAAATGGAAGTATAAAAAATGGAACAAGCACATATACTCACCCAGCATTTACATTTGGTGATCAAGAATTAAAAGGATTTTGGGTAGGAAAATTTGAGGTAAGTGGAAGCACAAGTCAAATAACAATAAAACCAAATATTACAAGTTTGCGAAGTCAAACAGTATCATCATTTTTTAATGCAATACAAAATATAAGTACAATCTATTCAATAAATGGTGATAGTCATATGATGAAGAACATGGAATGGGGAGCAGTGGCATATTTATCTCATAGTAAATATGGTACATGCGCGGATGGAGAATGTGTGGAAATTGCTCAAAATAAAAATAATAGTTATTATACTGGTGGTGGAAATTCTAATATTTATAAAAATAATGTTACTCAATCAACTACTCAAAATATATATGGTATATATGATTTATCAGGTGGAGCATATGAATATGTGATGGGAAGTATGGTTGATAGCAGTAACAAATTTCTTCCAAGTAGTTCCGAATTTAGTAAAGCTCCTGATTCAAAATATTATGATAAATATACATATGGTACATCTAATATAACACATAGTAGAGGCAAATTAGGAGATGCAACAAAAGAAACTTTAAAAATTTTTGGAAATGCTAGTGGAGGATGGTATACAAATTTTACGAATTTTCTTCGATCAAATTATTCTTGGTTCAGTCGAGGAGGATATTGGAATAATGATATTGGTGCTGGTACATTTAGTTTTACTTATGACACTGTTACAAATTATGCTGACACTTCTCGTGCAGTTTTATGTAAATAAAAATTCATTGTTTAAAATAATGAATTTTTTGTTATATTTAGACAATTTCTTGATTATTAATTTGATTTATAATATAATAATAAATAGTTTGGAGGCATTAATATGTTATTTGGATTTATAATATCATTCCTAATAGTTTATTTGTTTTATTTGTTTACAGTTATATTACAAACTAAAAAATATGATAAATTTAAAAAAAGCAATCAAGTTATGTATTTTGTAAAAAAATACAAAATAGATGTTAATAAATTAAATATGAAAAAATTTACTAATATTTTAGGTTTAACTAATTCTTTAATTATTAGTATCGCTTTTACAGCAACATATTTAGTTGATAATTTGATATTACAATTATTAATAGGTTTAATTATTTTGATACCTCTTATTTTTATTTTTTATGGTTTAATAGGTAATTATTTGAAAAGGAAGTGTAAATGATGAATACAAAAGAAATAGAAAGTAAATGGCGTAAATATTGGGAAGATAATAATACTTTTAAAACTGATGTTTGGGATTTTAGTAAACCTAAATTTTATGCTTTGGACATGTTTCCTTATCCATCTGGAGTTGGATTACATGCTGGTCATCCAGAAGGATATACCGCAACTGATATAGTATGTCGTATGAAAAGAATGCAAGGGTATAATGTATTGCATCCTATGGGATTTGATTCTTTTGGATTACCTGCTGAACAATATGCGATTCAAACTGGTAATCATCCAGCAATATTTACTAATAAAAATATTGAAACATTTACTGAACAATTAAAAAAAATAGGTTTTTCTTTTGATTGGGACAGATGTGTTTCTACTAGTGATCCTAAATTTTATAAATGGACACAATGGATATTTAGTAGATTATATGAAGACGGATTAGCTAAACAAATTGATATGCCGGTTAATTGGTGTCCTGAATTGGGTACAGTTTTAGCTAATGATGAAGTTATTGATGGTAAAAGTGAAAGAGGAGGATACCCAGTAATTAGAAAAAATATGAAACAATGGGTTATCGATATTCCTAAATATGCAGAAAAATTATTAGATGGATTAAATGAAATAGATTGGCCAGAATCAACTAAAGAAATGCAAAGAAATTGGATTGGAAAATCAATTGGAGCTCACGTTAAATTTAAAGTTGATGATTATGAATTTACTGTATTTACTACTAGATGTGATACTTTATTTGGATCTACTTATTGTGTTTTAGCGCCAGAACATGAATTAGTTGATAAGATATCTACTAATAAAGAAGAAGTAGAAAAGTATAAAAAAATGTGTGCTTGTAAATCAGATTTAGAAAGAACGGAATTAAATAAAGAAAAAACTGGTGTATTTACAGGAGCTTATGCTATCAACCCTGTTAATAATAAAAAAATACCTATTTGGATATCTGATTATGTTTTAGCTAGTTATGGAACAGGTGCTATTATGGCAGTTCCTGCTCATGATGAAAGAGACTATGAATTTGCTAAAAAATTTAATATTGATATTATTTCAGTAATTGAAGGTGGAGATATATCTTGTGAAGCTTATACTGGTGACGGATTACATATTAATTCTGAATTTTTAAATGGTTTAAATAAAGAAGATGCTATTAATAAAATGATTAATTGGTTAGAAGAAAATAAATTAGGAAGTAAACATATCAATTATCGTTTAAGAGAATGGATCTTTGCGCGTCAACGTTATTGGGGTGAACCAATTCCTGTTATTCATTTAGAAAATGGTAAAGATGTATTGGATGAAAATTTACCTTTGGTTTTACCAGAATTAGAAGATTATAGTCCATCTAAAACAGGTGCTTCTCCATTAGATAAGGCAACTGATTGGGTAGATGTAGAAATTAATGGAGTAAAAGGTAAAAGAGAAACATCTACTATGCCAGGTTCAGCTGGATCTAGTTGGTATTTCTTAAGATATATCGACCCACATAATGATAAAGAATTAGCTGATAAAAAATTAATTGAACATTGGATGCCAGTTGATTTATATATTGGTGGTCCAGAACATGCAGTAGGTCATTTATTATATTCCAGAATGTGGAATAATTATTTATATGATAAGGGAATTGTTAATGTTAAAGAACCATTTAAAAAATTAGTTCATCAAGGTATGATTTTAGGCGAAAATGGCATTAAAATGGGTAAAAGACACCCTGAATATGCAATTAATCCAAATGATGTAGTTGATGAATATGGAGCTGATACATTAAGACTTTATGAAATGTTTATGGGACCTTTAGAAGCTGATAAACCATGGAGTAAAAATGGAGTTGAAGGTGCTCGTAGATTCTTAGATAGAGTTTATAGATTGTATGAAGAAAAAGTCAAAGATGTTACTAATAAAAATTTAGAAAAAATTTATCATCAAACTGTTAAAAAAGTTACTCAAGATTATGAATCTTTAAACTTTAATACTGCTATATCACAAATGATGATATTTATTAACGCAGTTTATAAAGAAGATGTTTTCCCTTTAGAATATGCTACAAATTTTGTTAAATTATTAAATCCTATTGCGCCATTTATGACAGAAGAAATCTGGCAAATGTTAGGTCATGATAAAACAATCGCATATGAAAAATGGCCAACTTATGATGAAGAAAAGACAAAAGAAGAAACTTTTGAAATGGTTGTTCAAGTAAATGGTAAAGTAAGAGGCAAAATAGAAGTAAGTATGGACACTTCTAAAGAAGAAATGGAAACTTTATCAAAAGAATTAGATAATGTTAAAAAATATATAGAAAATAAAGAAATAATTAAGATAATAACAGTACCTAAAAAATTAGTTAATATTGTTATTAAGTAAATTATAAAAAAGGAGATAAAATATGAAAGATATACTAATAGGAGGTGCTTGGCCATATGCTAACAATTCATTACATATTGGTCATCTAGCAGCACTTTTACCAGGAGATATAATTGCCCGTTATCATAGAGGTTGTGGTAATAGAGTAATTTATGTATCAGGTACTGATTGTCATGGTACGCCTATTACTGTAAGAGCTAAAAGAGAAGGAATAAATCCAATTGATATAGCTAATAAATATCATAATGAATTTACAAATTCATTTAAATCATTAGATTTTTCTTATGATTTTTATACAGCTACTATGACAACTGAACATAAAAAACAAGTTCAAGAATTTTATAAAATAATATTAGATAATGGATATATTTATGAAAAAGAGGAAGAACAAGATTTTTGTCCTAAATGTAATGAATATTTATCCGATAGAGAAATAATTGGAACATGTCCTCATTGTGGCGGAAATGCAATGGGGGAACAATGTGATGATTGTTTAAGTCCTATTAATCCTAAAGAACTAAAAGATAAAAAATGTAAAATATGTGGTACTAGTACAGTAGTTAAAAATAATAAACATTTATATTTTAAATTATCTGCTTTTCAAGATATATTAAATGAATATGTTGAATCTCATAAAGATGATTGGCGCAAAAATGCTTATAATGAAACAAAAAAATATTTAAATTTAGGTTTAATTGATAGAGCTACTACTAGACAATTAACATGGGGAGTAGATGTACCGGTTGAAGGTTATGAAGATAAAAAAATCTATGTTTGGATAGAAGCAGTATTAGGTTATTTAACAGCTACTATGAAAGTATGTAAGGATAGAAACATTGATTTTGAATCATTTGTAACAGATCATGAAAATTTGATAACTTATTTTGCTCATGGTAAAGATAATATTACTTTTCATACTATTATTTATCCTGCTTTATTATCAGCTATTAATCCTAAATATCAATTACCCAAAAAAATTATTTCATGTGAATATGTTAATATGAATGATGAAAAAATGAGTAAATCTAAGGGTAATTTAGTTACCATGGATGAATTAGCAAGTACTTACAATAAAGATACAGTAAGATTTTATATGATATTTAATGGTCCAGAAAAAAAAGATGTTAATTTTTCAAGCGATGATCTTATTTTAACTCATAATAAATTTTTAGTAGGAGTAATTGGTAATTTTATTAATCGTAATTTGTCATTTATTAATAAAAAATTTGATGGTGTTATTAAAAAAGCAGAAATTGATGTTGATATAATGGCTAGAACTAAAGCTTTATATGACGAAGTAGGTAAATTAATTACTGTTGGTGAATTAAAAGAAGCTTTAAATAAAATAGTTGAATATGCTACTTTAGGTAATAAATATTATGATGAAAGACAACCTTGGATTCAAGTGAAAGAAGATATTAATTCATTTAATGAAACTACTTATACATGTGTTTATATTATGGCTAATTTATCAAATTTATTAAATCCATTTATACCTAGTAGTGCTGATAAAATAAAAAATATGTTGTCATTAGAACCATTTAAATGGGAAGAGTATAAATTAAATGGTGATATGAAAATAAATAATATTGAATTATTATTTAATAGGATAGATTAATAAATAGGTTTTATAAATATGTTTTTAATATTATCAGAAGAGTTACCAATTAAAAAAAGCAAGTTATTTGATTAACTTGCTTTTTATTAGATTTTTTAAAGGTACGTAATTTCTATATAAATTATAATTTCTTTTGTGAGTAACTAATTCAAAGTCACCAGCATATTCATACATTTTTGATCCAAATCCTAATTTAAATTCATCTAATCCATTATATTTTTTATCATCTATAGTTAAATTAGACATTCCGCCTAAATTAAATTTAGTATAACCTTGATTTTTATAAATATCAATTATTTGCCAAATTAGTAAATGTTTAGAATTTAAACTTTTAAATTTTTTATCATATCCATCAATTAAAATTGTAATTTCTTTATCTTGTTTTATCAATAATAGACATGATGTTATAACACCATCAGGATAGGTTCTTAATAAATTAGTAGCTTTTACTAATTCATTTCTATATTTGTTTAAATATTTATCCATGTTAATTTTTTTAGTAATTATTTTTTTATTATTTCTTTTTTTCATAATAATTTCATTTAAATAATTTGCTTGTTGATCATAATAGTTTAATTTTTTTTGAATTATTTGTAAGTACGCTTTAGTATCTAATTTTGTGTAATATAAATCAATCATATTTCTTTTGTAAAAATATCCATAGCAATCTTTAAAATAATTTAATTCTCTTTTATATTTTTCTTTTGTAAAATTATATAAATAAGTTAAATCGTTTATATTTCCTTTATAAACTTTTATTCCGTTTCTAATCGCGCTTCTTATTTTAGTACGATATTCTTTTTTGATATTTTTAAACAATTCGTTTATTGATATATTTAAATCTAAAATTGCTTCAAATCTTGGCTTTAAAGCTTCAAAGAAATTATTATATCCTAAATGATAATAATTGTTTTGTTTCAATGCTTCGTAAATTAATTCATATTTAGGATTTTTATATGATAATTGTTTGTTAAAATCATAAATATTTCTTATTATAAGTGGATTTATTTTTATCCCCATTACACCTAAATTACTTAAATAATTTTTTAAATTATTTGTGAAATTTTTTAATATATAAAAATCTTCATAATCTAATATAAATCCTCTAGGAGCATAAGCGTATTTAAATCCTTCTTCTTTTTTAATTAATATTAAAGAAGCTGCTTTTATAATATTATCTTTAATTAACCCTAAAATAATTGAATCAAATCCGTGGTTGTTCATTATAAATCCATATTCTGGAGTTTGATATATTGATTTTAAAGGACAATTTGTTATAAAATTGATAAATTCTTGATTAGTTAATTCTCTAAATTCCATAAAATTCACCTATTAAAATTATATCATAATGTTTATTAAAAGTCATATAAATTGTGTTTAGTAAATATAATTTGTGTAGGTGATTAAGATGAAAATTGGACTACCTAAGGGATTATACTATTATTATTGTAAGAAATGGGTTTATTTTTTTAATGAATTAGGTATCGAAGTAGTAAGTTTTGATACGAATAAAGAAATATTAGAGTTAGGAAATAATGTAGCTACTAGTGAGATGTGCTTATCTTTAAAAATATTTTTAGGTCATGTGGTTTATTTAAAAGATAAATGTGATTATATTTTAATACCTAAATTAAATTATGGTATTAAAGATCAAATGTGTTCAAATTTTGATTGTTTATATGACTTATGTAATAATTTGATAGATATTAAAATACTAACATTTGATAGTAAAAAAGAAATTAAAAATTTTATTAAAATTGGTAAAGAGTTAGGCTTTAAAAGAAATGAAATAAAAAGAGCATATTTAAAAGCTTCAATTAAATACAATAAAGAATTAAAGAAATTAAAAATAGAAAATATTAATAAATTAAATAGTTCAAATAAAAAAATATTATTAGTAGGTCATTCTTATAATATTAGAGATAAGTATTTAAATGAAATTATTGATATTATAAAAAAATATAATGTTGAAATAATATATAGTGATTTATTTGATGATGATTATTATTTTTATTTGTCTAAAGATTTGTATTGGAAGTATAGCAAAAAAAATGTATCTAGTGTTATATTTTGTAAGGAAAAAGTTGACGGAATTGTATTTTTAACAACTTTCCCATGTGGGTTAGATAGTTTGGTAAATGAGTTAGTGATGCGTAAAATTGATAAACCATATTTAAATTTGATTATTGATGACTTAGATTCTTTAGCAGGAATGGAAACACGAATAGAAAGTTTTGTGGATATAATTGAGCAAGCTTAAAGTTTCTTTTCCTCATATGGGAAATTATTATATTCCTGCTAAATATTTATTAAGTCATATAGTTGATGCTGATATAATTATACCGCCTTTTATAACTGCTAAAACAATTGAATTGGGTAGTAAATATAGTCCAGACTTTGTTTGTACTCCTTTTAAATATACCTTAGGAACAATGATTGAATCTTTAGAACAAGGTGCTTCTATATTAATTCAATTTGGTGGTGGATGTAGATATGGTTATTATAGTGAACTACAAGAACAGATATTAAAAGAATTAGGTTATAAATTTGAACTTCTTAATTTAGTGAGTGGTAAAGCAAATATTAAAAGAATTTATAAAATGATTAAAAGAATTGATAAAAAATTTAATATTTTTAAAGGCCTATATCATTTATATATAGCTAAAAACATGGTTAAATATATGGATAGAGTAGATGACTATATAAGAAAAAATGTCGGATTTGAAGTAAATAAAAATAGTTTCGATAATTTAAATAAAGAAATGTTAGATAAATTTAGTAAAGTTAATAATCCAATTAGTTTATATATTTTATATAAAAAATATTTTCATAAATTCAAAAAACTAAAAATAAATAAACCTAAAAATTGTTTAAAAGTTGGTGTAATAGGGGAATTATATACTTTAATGGAACCTTTTAGTAATTATTATTTAGAAAAAGAATTAGCTTCATATAACATTGAAATTAAAAGGTTTACTAATGTAAATTATTTATTATTTAAAAATAAAAAAACAATAAAAAAAGCTTTAAGAAAATCTAAAAAATATATGAAATATAAAATGTGTGCGGATGCTTCTAGTAATATATATTGGACTAAATATTTATGCAATAAAAAATATGATGGTATTATTCATATCAAATCTAGTTTTTGTACTCCTGAAATAGGTTCAATGCCAATAATTGATAAGATTGCCAATAATTATAATGTACCTATAATATATTTTAGTTTTGATGCAAATACGAGTGAAGTAGGAATAAAAACCAGATTAGAAGCTTTTTATGATATGATAGAAATGAGGAGACAATGAATTGTTATTTAGGAATTGATATAGGTAGTATTTCTACTAAAGGAGTAATAATTGATGATAATAATAAAATTATTACTTCTTCATATATATGGACGGAAGGTAATCCTGTTAATTCTGTAAAAAAATTAATTAATATATTAAAAAATAATTTAGATAAAAAATATGTTGTAAAAGGGATAGGAACAACTGGAAGTGCCCGTAAATTAATTGGATTATTATTAGATGCTAATGTAGTTAAAAATGAAATAATGGCTCATGCTATTGGAACATTATCTATATATCCAGATGTTAAAACAATATTAGAAATAGGTGGTCAAGATTCTAAAATAATTTTACTTAATAATGGAATAATTACTGATTATGCAATGAATACATTATGTGCAGCAGGAACAGGTTCATTTTTATCTAGTCAAGCTAAAAGATTAAATATAAATATCGAAGATTTTGGGCCTTTAGCTCTAAAAAGTAATAATCCTGTTAAAATAGCAGCTAGATGTACTGTTTTTGCTGAATCAGATTTAATTCATAAAGCACAGGTAGGATATAAAAAAGAAGATATTGTAGCAGGATTATGTAAAAGTATTGTATTAAATTATTTAAATAATGTTGGTAAAGGTAAAAAAATAAAATCTCCAGTTATATTTCAAGGTGGTGTATCTAAAAATTTAGGTGTATTAAAATATTTTAAAGAAATATTAAATACTGATGTTATAGTTGATTCTAATAGTCATTTAATGGGAGCATTAGGAATAGCTATTCTATCTAAAAAAAATAGTTCTAATAAAATATATGATTTAAATATTCAAGATGTTTCTTTTGATACTAAAGCTGTAGATTGTGGCGGTTGCAGCAATAATTGTGAAATATTAAGAATTTATAAAAATAATAAATTAATTGATATATGGGGTAATAGGTGTGATAAGTATATAAAAAATTAATTATATACTTTTTTGTCCAATTTTTGTAAATTGTACAATATAATAAATAAATATATAAAAAATGTGGTATAATGATTTAAGTGGTGATGTAAATGAAATTAAGTATTAATCGAATTATATATACAATTATTGTGTTTTTATCTATGTTGTTTTTAATTTTTATTATAAGTACTAATATAGTACCATTGAAATATTTATTATTATTATTTGTTATATTTATTTTATATGATGTTGGATTATTTTTCTTATTATTTAAAAAACATAAAGTAAAAAATATAATAGGATATGTTTTAAGTGGTATTTTAGTTGTTATTATGGGAATTCTATTTTATTATTTAAATGTTACAATGGGATTTTTTAAAGGATTTGGAACAAATAAATATAAAGAAGAAAACTATTTAGTATTAGTTTTGAATGATAGTAGTTTTGAATCATTAAATGATTTATCTAATATTGGTTATACTTTTAATGAATTATCTAATATTAATGAAGCTTTAACTAAATTAAATGAAGAAATTACAATTGAAAATATAAAATATGATAATAATGTTGAAATGTTTGATGATTTAATAAATAAAGAAATAGATTCAGTTTTGATTGAAGAATCTTCTATGGCTTTAATATATGAACAAAACGAAGAATATAATGGTATGTTTAAAGCTATATATACAATAAATATTAAAACAGAAATAGAGATTACTAAGGAAACAGATGTTACTAATCAACCATTTACAGTCTATATAAGTGGTATTGATTCTTATGGAAGTATTTCTACTGTATCAAGAAGTGATGTTAATATGATAGCAACTGTTAATTCTAAAACAAAACAAGTATTATTAATTTCTGTTCCAAGGGATTATTATGTTCAACTAAGAGGAACAACAGGTTGTAAAGATAAATTAACTCATGCTGGACTTTATGGTGTTGAAACTTCTGTTGGAACATTAGAAGATTTGTTAGATGTTGAAATTAATTATTATGCTAGAGTTAACTTTTCATCTTTAGAACAAATTGTTGATGCATTAGGCGGTGTTGATGTATATTCTAAATATAGTTTTACTACTTCTCCATCAGCTGGTGGAACATATTATTTTACTGAAGGCTACAATCATATGAATGGTAAACAAGCTTTAGCTTTCTCTCGTGAAAGAAAGAAACTCCCTATAAGCGCTGGAGGAGATAGAGGGCGTGGAGTTAATCAACAAGCGGTTATTGATGGTATTATAAGAAAAGCAACTAGTCCAGCAATTATAACAGGATATAGTAAAATATTAAGCTCTTTAAAAGGAACATTCCAAACTAATATGAGTGATAATGACATACAAAAATTAATTAAAATGCAATTAAATGATATGGCTAATTGGAATATTACAAGTTATAGTTTAGATGGTACTGATGGAAGTGAATATACTTATTCATATCCTACTCAAAAATTATATGTAATGAAACCTATTGAAGAAACAGTAACTGCAGCGCAAGGATTGATTGATAAGGTATATGCTGGTGAAATGTTAGAAAGTAGTTATGATAAAGAAGCTACTGATGTTAATGATCCAGTTTATGTTGAACCAAAACCAGATCCAAAACCAGATTCAAAACCAGAAACACCTACTATAATAGGCGAAGTGCCAGTTATTTCATTTGATGAAACACCAATTATTATGATTAAAGGCCAAATAATTGATTTATTAAGCGATGTAACTGCTACTGACAAAGAAGATGGCCCTTTAACACCTAAAATAACATTTAATGGGTTATCTTTTACAGATACTAGCGTACTATTAGAAGGCACTAATGTAATAACATATACTGTTACTGATAGTGACAATAATACTGTAACTAAAAAAAGAACAATTGTTGTTAAATTGGATTTGAATGGTGATGGTATACCAGATGATGATGTAACTACACCTTCAGAATAATTATATAAAATATAAAAAATCATAACTTAATTGTTATGATTTTTATTTAACTATTTTTATTTAATAATTCATTAAATATTTTTAAATGTATTTCTTCATCAATTATTATTCTTTTTAATAATTCTTTAATATATTTATCATCTATTACTTTAATTAAATTTTGATAATTTTTAATAGCTAATGTTTCAGCATCAATATTTATTTTTAATATATCTTTTAAGTTGGTATTGTAGTTAACATATTCTGTTGTCCATGAAATATCATTAGATTTATATTCTGGTTTTAAACCTAACATATTAATTGTTTTAGCTAGCATTTCTAAGTGATGCATTTCAACTATAGCAATATTTTCTAATATTTTACCTATTTCATTATCTAAAATAAATGATTGAAACATATATAGATGAGTTGCAGTATCTTCACTAACCATACTAGCATATGGATACATTAATAATTTCGCATATTCAATATTTTCTTTTTCAACTCTAATTTCAGGATATGGTAAAGTTGATTTATAATACATAATTAATCACCTAATTAATTATATTAAAAAAAATAATTAAAATGTATCTTTTTGGGATATAATAGTTATAGGAGAGTGATAAAATGCAAGAAAAATATGCGGAATTGTTATTAAAAAGATGTTTAAATATATCTAATCAACCTTTATTAATATCATGTCCTATTGAAGTTTATGGTTTTGTAAGGGTATTAGTTAAAAAGGCTTATGAAATTGGTGTTAAGGATATATATATTGATTTTGAAGATGAAGAATTAAAAAAATTACAATTAAATAATTTAAGTAATGAAGAGTTAAAAAATAGTAGTTTCTTTAATAAAAAAATATTTGATGAATATGCAAAGAAAGATGCTTGTTTTTTAATGTTATATGCTTATGAAGATTTTAGTTGTATCGATAACAAAAAATTAGAACTAAGTGCGAAGTTAGTAAGAGAAACTAAACCTATTTATAAAGAAAGACAATTAAAAAATGAAATTGTTTGGTGTATTGCTTCTGTTGTAACTAAAACATGGGCTGATAAGTTATTTCCAAATGAAGAAGACAATGTAAATAAGTTATGGGATATAATTTATAAAATGTGTTTAATTGATAAGGAAGATCCTATTAAAGAATGGGATAATAAGATTAAATTAAATAGTAAAAAATCAGAATTTATGAATAACAAACAATATAAGAAATTAACTTTTAAAAATAGTTTGGGTACTGATTTAACAATAGAATTACCAAAAGATCATATATGGGCTGGTGGTAATACAGTTATAAATGGTATAGAAACAATTGCTAATATGCCAACAGAAGAAATATTTACATCACCTTATAAGTTTGGTGTTAATGGTATTGTTTATAGTTCGAAACCATTAGTATATAATGGAAGTTTAATTGAAGATTTTTATTTAGAATTTAAAGATGGAGCTATTGTTAATTTTGATGCTAAAGTTGGTAAGGAAACTTTAAGACAAATAATTGAATATGATGAAAATTCTAAATATTTAGGAGAAGTTGCTTTAGTTGATTATGATTCTCCAATATCTAAATCTAATTTAATATTTTATGAAACTTTGTATGATGAGAATGCTGCTTGTCATTTGGCTTTAGGATCTAGTTATTTAGAATGTATTAAGGAACCTAATTTTGATATAGTTAATAAAAGTAATACGCATGTTGACTTTATGATAGGTACTAAAGATTTAGAAGTTATAGCTGATGGTGAAATAATCATGAAAGATGGTAATTTTATAAAATAATTGTATTAAATATCTCTTTTTATATCATAATTGATATGAAAGGAGATATTTTTATATGGCACGTCATAGAGTAGAAATTTGTGGCGTGAATACTGCGAATATTAAAGTTTTAAGTAATGAAGAGATGATTGATTTATTTAAAAAATATCAAAGTGGTGACATGTATGCTAAAGAAAATTTAATTAATGGTAATTTAAAATTAGTTTTATCTATTTTAAGAAAGTACAATAATAGAACAGATAATTTAGATGATTTGTTTCAAGTTGGTTGTGTAGGTTTAATTAAAGCAATTGACAATTTTGATTTATCACATGAAGTTAGGTTTTCAACTTATGCTGTACCGATGATATTAGGAGAAATTAAAAGGTATTTAAGGGATAACAGTTCGTTAAGAGTTACTAGAAATTTAAAAGATATTGCTTATAAAGGGCTAAAGGTTAAAGAAGAATTAACTAATAAATTAAATAGGGAACCGGCTATGAAAGAAATTGCTGAAGCATTAGAATTAGATGAATTAGATGTTATGCAAGCATTTGAAGCAGTTAAAGATGCGGTTAGTATTCAAGAACCTATTTATAGTGATGGTGGAGATACTATTTATTTAGAAGAACAAATAGCTGATAAAAAAGATAAAGTTGGATTAGATATGAATATTATGTTAAGAGAAGCTATTAATAATTTAAAGGAAAAAGAAAAATATATTATTTATAAAAGATATTTTGAGGGAATAACTCAGATGGAGTTATCAGAAGAAATTGGTATATCACAAGCTCAAATATCAAGAATAGAAAAAAATTGTTTGGATAATATGAAAAAAATATTAAAATAATGAATAAATTTTATTAGGTGGTAATATGCGGTTAAGTGAATTACAATCTAAAAATATTATTACAACAGAAGGTAAATTAATTGGAAATATTATTGATGTTGTAATAGATGGTGGCACAATAAAATATTTAGTTGTTGAAAAAAGTAAGTTTTTAATATCAATGTTTACATCAAAGGATGAAATAGAAGTTAAGTGGAGTCAAATAAAAACAATTGGTGATGATGTTATTATTGTTGAGTGTCAATAATTTGGTAAATTACACCAATTTTATTGACTCTTATTTTTTTTATGTGGTATACTGGAGGTCCCGCTAAAAAATGGAAAGGAAAGTTTTATGTTTGAAAAAATAGAATTAAATAAATTATACATAGCAGATTATGTAGATGAAACATTAGAATTTGTGTATGGTGGTATATATAGAAGTAGTAGTATAATTCATCATTTTGATATAAAAAAAGAAAAATCAATATTTATGGTAGCTACTGATTGTGAAAATAAAATAATAGGTTATATGAATTTGTTTGATAATAAAATATATCAACCTCTTAATTCTTCTTTAGAAGATTATGAAGTAAGTTGTGAAAATCCAAATTTAGCTATGGCTACTAATGATGGTTATATTAATTTTGAACCATTATCAAATTATTCTTCTAGATTTATAAAACCTTTTATGTCGTTAAAGCTAGCTCGTAAAGCAATTAATGATATAAATAGAAAAGAAGATGTAAAAGTAAAAACATTAAAACTAGACTAATTTGTTATTTTTTGATATAATTAATTAGTCTTTTTATATGAGAGGAGGTTATTAAATGATTAAAATTTTCGCATTAGGTGGTTTAAATGAAATAGGTAAAAATATGTATGTCGTTAATGTTGATGACGAGTTATATATATTTGAAGCTGGATTAAAATACGCTGATGATAAAATGTTAGGTGTTGATTATATAATTCCTAATTATGATTATTTAATTAAAAATAAAAATAAAATTCAAGGTATATTTTTATCTCATGGTCATGATGAACAAATAGGAGCAATTCCTGATATATTATATGATTTACCTAATATTAAAATATATGGAACTAAATTTACTTTAGATTTGTTAAAAGAAGAATTAAAACAAGAAAAGTTAAAAGCTGATTTAGTTGAAATTCAATCACATAAAAAAATCAAAGTAGGTAATAATTATATTTTCCCTATTAGTTTATCGCATTCTGTACCAGATGCAGTAGGATATGTATTATATACTAAAGATGGAGCAATATTTTATACTGGTAACTTTGTTTTTGATTCTGCTATGCAAGGAAATTATAAAACAGATATTGGTAAACTTGCTTATGTTGGAAAACAAGGTGTATTATGTTTATTAAGTGAATCATTATATGCTGACAAAATAGGTTATACTTCTCCAAAACATAGAAGTTATAGTTATTTAAGAGAAATTATTAATAGTTCTAAAAATAGAATCTTAATTAATATATTACAAGGGCAAATATTTAGAATTCAAGAATTATTAAATGTTATAACTGAAGCTAGTAAAAAAGTTGTTATTTTAGGTAAAAGGTTAGAAAATACTTTAATTAATTCAATTAATAATGGTTATATTAATTTTGATAAATCAAGAATTGGGAATATTCGTCATTTGGAAAAAGATTCAATTATAATTGTATCTGATGAAAGAGAAAAACCTTTTTCTAATATTAAAAGAATCGTTAAAGGATATGATAAATTTATAACTTTAACAGAAGATGATACTATTATTTTTGCTTCACCTGTTTATGACGGTATGGAAAAAAGTGCAACTATGGTATTTGATGATATAGCTAAAAAAGGATGTAATTTAATTACAATGTCAAGTAAACAATTTAATTCATTACATGCTTCAAGTGAAGATTTGATGTTGATGTTAAATTTATTACAACCTAAATATTATTTTCCAGTTAATGGAGAATATAGACATCAAGTTGCTAATAGTGAAGTTGCTAAACAAATGGGTATGAAAGATGAAAATATCATTCTTAAATTAAATGGTGAAGTTGCTACTTTTGTTAATGGTAATTTAACTGATGATAAAGAATTTGTTAAGGTAGACGATATTTTAATTGATGGTAAAACATTAGGTGATGTTGGTGATTTAGTTATCAAAGATCGTGAAATGTTAGGGGAAAACGGAATTGTTTTAATTTTAGCTATCGTTGATAAGGCAACTAAACAAATTTTATCAGGTCCACAAATTGTAACTAAAGGTTTTGTTTATGTTAAAGAAAATATTGATTTAATTAAAGAAGCTAGTAATATGTCTTTAGAAATAATTAAAAATAATACTAAAGTATCTTATATTGATTATGGTAAAACTAAAAATGAAATAAGAGATAAAGTAGGTAATTATTTTTATCAACAAACAGAATCAAAACCAATAATTTTAATTATGATTCAAGAAATTTAAATTGTACTTAGTTACAATTTTTTTCTTGAAATAATTTACTAAATATGATATTATTTATACCTAGGAAGTGGTTTTAATGAATCTACCAAATTTAAATGATGCAAGAAGAAGAACAAAAGAAAAAGTTGAAATTCTAGATAATTATAAAATAACTGAAGAACAAAAAACATTAGGGTTAAACAAAAAATATTTTGTTAAGACTTATGGTTGTCAAATGAATGAACATGATTCTGAAAATATTAAAGCAATATTAGAAGATATGGGATATACTTCTACTAATAATATGGAAGATGCTAATTTAATTATTTTAAATACATGTGCAATAAGAGAAAATGCTCATAATAAAGTGTTTGGATTATTAGGTAGAATTAAACATATGAAACAATCTAAAGAAGTTATGGTTGGTTTCGGTGGCTGTATGGCCCAAGAAGAAGTAATAGTAAATGAAATACTAAATAAATATAAATGGATTGATTTTGTTTTTGGTACTCATAATATCTATGATTTACCTAACATAATAGAAAAATCAAAAAATAAACAAGAAATAGATGTATTTTCTATTGAAGGTGATGTTATTGAAAACATTCCAGTTAAAAGAGATAGTAAATATAAAGCTTGGGTTAATATTATGTATGGTTGTGATAAATTCTGTACTTATTGTATAGTACCTTATACTAGAGGAAAACAAAGAAGTAGATTACCTAAATATATAATTGATGAGGTAAATGAATTGATTAAAGATGGCTATAAAGAAGTAACATTATTAGGTCAAAATGTTAATGCTTATGGTAAAGATTTAGATATCGATTATAATATGGCTAATTTACTAGAAGATGTAGCTAAAACTAATATTGAAAGAGTTAGATTTGTGACTAGTCATCCTTGGGATTTTAATGATGATATGATTGATATAATAAGTAAATATAAAAATATTATGCCTTATATTCATTTACCTTTACAATCAGGTTCTGATAAAATATTAAAATTAATGGGTAGAAGATATACAAAAGAAGAATATCTAACTTTATATAATAAATTAAAATCTAAAATACCTAATTGTTCAATTACGACTGATATTATAGTAGGTTTTCCAAATGAAACTAAAGAAGACTTTTTAGATACGTTAGATGTAGTTAATAAGTGTAAATATGATGGAGCATTTACTTTTATCTTTTCTCCTCGTATTGGAACACCTGCTTGTCGTATGAAAGATGATATATCTTTAGAAGAAAAAGAAGAAAGATTACAAACATTAAATAATTTAGTAAATAAATATTCTAAAGAAAATAATGATAAATACTTAAATAAAATAGTTCCTGTTTTATTAGAAGATTATAGTAGTAAAAATAGTAGTTATTTAAAAGGATATACTGATACTATGAAATTAGTAAATGTTAAAGCAGATAGTAGTTATCTAGGAAAAATAGTAAATGTCAAAATAACTTCAGTTAAAACATGGAGTATGGATGGCGAAATAATATAATTTTATCAAGAATGAGGGAGAGAATTAGCTCAGTGAACTCATACCAACCTATTAGGTTAGGTGGTAAAGCTAATAACGATGAAAGAAAAAGACTCTTTCATGGAGTCTTTTTTCATATAATATAATTGGAGGTAATTTAAATGAAAAAATTGATAACTAGTGAATCAGTAACAGAAGGTCACCCAGATAAAATATGTGACAAAATAAGTGATAAAATATTAGATATGGCTTTAATGGAAGATATTAATAGTCATATGGCTGTAGAAGCAACAATCAAAGATAATTTTATTTTAATATATGGTGAAGCTAATACAAAAGCAAAATTAGATTATGAAGAGTTAGCTAAAGATGTACTTAAAGATATTGGATATAATGATGATTTTGAAGTATTGGTTAAAGTTAGTGGCCAATCACAAGAAATTAATAATGCTGTTTCTAAAAAGAAAATATGTGCAGGAGATCAAGGAATAATGTTTGGTTATGCAACTAATGAAACAAAGGAATTTATGCCTTTACCTATTTTACTTGCTAACAAAATAACAAAACAACTAGCTTTAGTTAGAAAGAAAGATAAAAATTCTATTTTAATGCCAGATGGTAAAGCTCAAGTTACAGTAGAATATGTAGATAATATTCCTAAAAGAATTGATACAATAATTGTTTCATCTCAACATAAAAAAGATGTTACTCAAGAAGAATTAAAAAAATATATAAAAGAAAATGTAATCGATGAAGTTATACCTAAAGAATTAATGATAGATACTAAAATTTTAATTAATACAAGTGGTTCTTTTGTAATTGGTGGACCATTTGGTGATAGTGGTACAACTGGAAGAAAAATAGTGGTAGATACATATGGTGGCGTTGGTAAAGTAGGTGGTGGTTGCTTTAGTAGTAAAGATCCATCTAAAGTAGATAGAAGTGCTGCTTATTATGCAAGATATGTAGCTAAAAATATTGTTTATCATAATTTATGTGATAGATGTGAAGTAGAAGTATCTTATGCTATTGGATTAGAACAACCTATTAGTGTTAATATTGAAACATTTAATACTAATAAAGTAAGTATGGAAGAAATAAACGATTATGTTAAAAATAATTTTGATTTTTCAGTTGATAACATTATAAAAGAATTAAATTTATTAAGACCAATTTATTATGATATAGCAAGTTATGGTCATTTTGGTTATGATAATTTACCATGGGAACAAATAAAGTAATTTATTTGTTTTTTAATACTAAAAATAATATTAACGAACAAAAATCTTTATATTTTTCATTTTCTAAAATAAGTCCAAATTAGGTCAAAATTATTCTTGATTTAAATTTGTCAAGTGATATAATATGGTAAAGTCAAACAATGTAAGAAAAGCGGCATATGTCGTTTTTTTTGTTTGATTAAAGGAGATGATTTTATTGATTGTATCATAATATAGTAATTAAATAATTTTAATTGGACTATTATATAGTATTTTTTTGAAAGGAAAGAGAGGAAAATAAATATGGAAGAAAATGAACTTTATTTTAAAGATGCGTTTTCACAATCTGAAGGGAAAACAAATCTTACAATTAACAATTTAACTGCAGCTTGTATAAGCTCTAGTAATAACAAATTTAGTTTAGATAGTGAAGGAAATTTAGTTGTTAATACAATTCAAGCAACAGGAAATACAAGCACAGGAACTGGATATGATATAGACAAGGTATATCCTATAGGCGCAATATATATGAGCGTAAATAGTACAAATCCTAATATTTTATTCGGAGGAACATGGGAACGAATAATGGACAAGTTTCTATTGTGTTCAGGTGATACTTATGCTAATGCATCAACGGGAGGTAATGCAACAACAACTTTAACAGTGGACAATTTACCATCACATACACACACAGGATCTACTTCTTCTGATGGATCACATACACATACAGGAACTACATCTACAAATGGCAATCATATTCACAAATTATATTATAGAAATGTTTATAGTAGTGGTGATACATATAATGCTATTTGTCGTCCAACTGCAGGAACAGGAATAAATACATATATGGATGAAGCTGGATCACATACGCATAGTTTTACAACTGGTTCAAATGGAACTCATACTCATAGTTTTACAACAAGTTCAACTGGTAGTGGTGCTGAATTTAATAATATGCCACCTTATTTAGCTGTATATGTATGGAAACGTGTATCATAGATTAAAAGGTGATTTTATGAAAAGAGAACTAAAGAATTTAAGAAAAAGAAATGAAAAACACTTTTTAAATGAAGATGGAACTATTGAAGCTATTTTGTATAATGATAATGTACATTATTTAAAAGATGGTGTATATGAAGAGATTAATAATACATTAATAGAAGAAAATAATCGTTATCATATTGTTGGTAATGCTTTTAATTTATCTTTTTCAAAGCAAAATGATGAGAACTTATTAGAATTTATTAAAAATGGACATTATTTTAAAATGAGCTTAAAGGATTCTTTTAAAGTTTCTAATAAAGAGTTAAAAAAAGATAACAAAATAAGAAAAAAAGGAAGTATTAGTTATAATGAAGTATTTGAAAACACAGATTTAAGTTATCAAATATTACCTCAAAAAGTAAAAGAAACAATTGTTTTCAAAGATAAAAATTCTATCAAAGACAAAATTGTGTTTGATATAAAAACAGATTTGGAATTGACCTTAGAAAATAATAAAATTGTATCAGAAGATTTTACTATTTTAGATTCATTTATGATTGATAGTAATAATCAAATAAATAAAGAAATTTATTATATTTTAAATAAAGTTCCTAATGGTTATGAACTTATCTTGGTTTTAGATAAAGTATGGTTGGAATGCAATGATAGAAAATATCCTGTTTATGTAGATCCAACTATAACTACAGAAGAATCAAATGATTGTCAAGATACATTTATTAATAGTAAATATCCTAATACTAATTATGGTGATAGTGAAATTTTAAAAACTAGCATTTTAACAGAAGATGAAATATGTCGTTCTTTAGTAAAATTTGGTTTGCCAACAATTGCTACTGGTAGTAATGTTGTAAATGCTAAATTGTATGTCCATGAAGTCGATTATGGATATTGGGGACAATATAATGATTCAATTATAACAATACATGAAATAACAGCAAACTGGAATGAAAATACAGCGACTTGGAATAATATGCATGATAAATATGCTAAAAGAGTAGAAGATTATAAATATAGTTCTGATAAAATTTATATTAATGCTCTTTTTAAACCTAATTATGTTAATTTTGATATTACCAATTTAGTTAAAAGATGGTATGCAGGAACTCCAAATTATGGTTTAATGATAAAAACTTATAAAGAACAATTACTTGATAACCCTTTTTTTCACGATTTTTGGTCAAGAGAATCTATTGTTGACTCTAAAAATCCTAAACCAATATTAGCTGTAACATATAGAAATAAAAATGGCTTAGAAAATTATTTGACATATCAAAGTCAAACCTTGTCTAATGGAACTATTTATGAGAACAATTATAATGGAAATGTAACGTTTGATTTTCACTTAGGAAATACAGTTGGTGGAGATTTACCAGTATCTTTAAATTTATTTTATAATACTAATGATGTTATTTTAAATAAAAATTATGGAATTGGCTTAGGTATGAAATTCAATATGTATCAAATTATACAACAATCAGATTTAACAGAAGAAGATGTAAATTTATATGAATATATTGATGAAGATGGGACACTTCATTATTTTATTCCCAAAAGAGATGGTGATAATATTGTGGCTAATACATTTGAAAGTGAAGATAATCCATCTTTAAAATTGATAATTTCTGAAAATTTGTGTGAATTAAAAGATAAATATGGAAATTGTAAAACATTTACTAAAAATGGTAATGTTTTTTATTTGACAAAAATTAAAAATTTAAAAAATAAAGAAATTAATATATCTTACAATTCTTCAAAAATTTCTAGTATAACCGATGCAGCAGGAAAACAAATAACAATAACATATAGTGATAATAGTGTATCTATAAATAGCCCTGTCAATAATACTGTTTTAACATTAACTAATGGCAAATTAACTCGTATAGAAGATAATTTTGGCTCACTTTATATTACCTATAACAATAATAGTATAATTAATCTTATTACAGATATAAATGGGAAAAAAATAGGATTTGAATATTATGATGTAATTCCATATAGAGTCAAAAAAGTTATTGAATATGGAATTAACAATAATATTGGTAAAACATTAAATTTTAATTATGGCTTTGAAGTTACTCAAATAGATGATAATAAAGGAATGCGTAATACTTATACGTTTAATGAGTTTGGTAATACTATATCTATAAGTAATTTAGGTATTGGACAAAACATTAATGATTGTTATGGTACGGAAATGTCATATGGTTCTACCGGTCAACATATAAATAAGTTGTTATCAAAAAGTGAAAAAGTAAAGTCTGTCAATAACTTAATTTGGAATTCTGGGTTTGAAAAAGAATATAATATTTTTCATGGCGATGATAATTTAGAAGTTAGTATAACAAACGAATTTAGTTTAGATGGTAATAGATGTTTGAAATTTTCTGGGTATGGTAATTCATATGCAAGTATCCCAGTGATAGATGCAGGAAGCTATACATTTAGCTTTTATAGCAAATCATATTCAGAATATAGTGTTTGGTTAGTATCAGGAACGAATTCGTCTCGTATTTTGGATGTAAAACCAAGTATTGAATTTGAAAGGCATGAATTGACTATTGATGATGTACAAGCTTTATCTGATGTTGAAATAATTATTGTTATTCCAGGAGGATTAATAAGTAATGTATATTGGGATAATATACAATTAGAAAAGGGTAAAGTTGCAAATTATTATAATTTAATTGATAACAACAATTTTTCTTATAATTTAGCAGGTTGGATTTATGATAATCCTAGCAATAATAATACTGAATTTACTCCTAGTGATATAATTACTTTTAAAAGTATTGGTGATAGAACTGATGGAATTATAACATATGAAGATGGAAGTAAAGCATTAAAAGTAGTTTGTGATCCTGATGAATCAAGACATATTAGTAGATATATCGATATCAAAGGTTCTGAAGGAGACATTATACATTTTTCTTTTTGGTATAAAAATTCAGGATTGTCTAAAATGTTTACATATCCAGAAGGCCGTCATAATACTGTTCAATTTATACTTTGGCCTGCTAACGAAGAAGATGCTGGAGATATGTTTTATTATGCAGATTTAAATTCTAACAGTGATGAATGGCAATATTATTCTGCTACATTTGATGCACCATATGAGTTTAATAAATTTAGAATGTCTATTGTATCTTTTAATTCAGCTAATGAAATATATGTGACAAATTTTAATTTGTTTAAAGTAAATGGAATATTAGGCAATTCTTATGATGAAAATGGTAATATTATTGCAACTCATGATAAAAATAATAATATAAATACATTTAAATATGATAAAAATAACGAATTAATTAAAATGACTAATCCAATAGGAGATAGTTTGAATTATGAATATGATAATGAAATAACTGATAGGATTTTATCAGGAATATCTCCCACTGGAATAACAAATAGTATAAAGTATGACGATAATAGTAATCCGATTTTTACTAGAATAGAAAATAAAACTAAATTAAATCTAGAAAATGGTAATTATTATATTAGGTCAAAAGGAACAAATAAATATTTAAAAATCGATAGTTTAAACAAAAAGTTAATATTAAAAGAAGATTCTTGTAGTCATGCTAAATGGTCAGTTACAGTAAATGATGATAATACTTTAACAATTACACCATTGATAGAAAATATTTGTTACATTAATACTTTTAATATTAGTGATTTAATTTTTACTTTTGAAAGTCA
>CALVSQ010000003.1 GCA_944359085.1 uncultured Bacilli bacterium
AATTAAAATTTCAAAAAACCATGTAAAAGAAAACCCCACATTTTTTTCAAATGTGGGGTTTGTCTACAATCTGAAGATTAAAATTATATAATTTTAATCTTTTTTTAAATTAAATATTGCTTAAAGTAATAAAAAAATATATAATATTAAATATATGATAGGAAGGTGCTTATGAAGAAAGCTTTTACACTAATAGAATTATTAGCAATAATAATTATTTTAGCAATTATTGCTTTAATTGCTACACCAATAATATTAAATGTAGTAGAAGATGCAAGAAATTCAGCAAATATGTCATCTGCGCTGTTGATAATGAATGAAGGACATAATTATTATGCTTCATCAATGTTAGACGAAAGTAAAAAAGAAAAAATAGAAAAAGAACAAAATATTTATAATGAATTAACTATAAATAATAAACCTGAATTTGGAGAATTATATGTCAATTCAAATAATGAAGTGGCAATGGCTATTTTAATTGATAATAAGTGTTATAAAAAAACATATAAAGGCGAAATAGAAGTAGTAGAAACATCAAAATGCAGTTTAGGACAAGATGATGAAAAACCAACAGTTAATCAAAAAGTAGTAAATACAGAAGCAAATCATAATGATTGGTACAAAGAAGATATATTTTTAGAAATAGAAGTAATAGATAAAGAATCTGGTCCAGCAGGATATAAAAGATGTATGGGACAAAGTGAATGTGATCCTGATGAAACTATTTATAATTTAGATAATAAAGTATATATTAATACTGAAAGTTCTAGTAATTATGTATGTGTAATAGGAATAGATAATAATGGAAATGAAAGTGAAAAACTATGTTTAAATTATAAAATAGATAAGACTTTACCTAATATAGAAGGTATAGTTGACAAAGTAGTAAATAAAGGTGAAGAAGTAGATTTAAAAGAAGGAATTACATACAGTGATCCTTTGTCTGGAATAGATGGTGAGTTAGTAATAGAACCTGATTTCATTGATACATCAATAGTAGGCACAAAAACAGTTATATATAAAGTAAATGACAAAGCTGGAAATACAAGAGAAATAGTGAGGAATATAATAGTTGATGCAGAAGCCCCTACAATAACATATAATTTGGTTGATAATAGTTCAATAAATCAAAATGGTTGGGCTAAAAATAATTTTTTCGTAAGGGCAAATATTATTGATAATAGTGGAAGCGGAATAAAATCTGCTAAAAGTTGTGTAAGTAATAGTAATAATGAATGTGAACCTATTGCTGATATAAGTGGATTAACAAAAGATTTTTATATAGAAGTAGAAGGAAATAACAGATTATGCATAGAAGTTACTGATAATAATAATAAAACATCAAAAATTTGTAGTGATACATACAAGTTAGATAAGACAGCTCCGGTAGCTGGAACAGCAACATTTACAGGAACTTTAGGAAGTAATGGGTGGTATGTAAGTGATGTTAAGGTAAATATATTAAATGGAAGTGATAATTTATCAGGTCACTTAAGTACAACAAGTAATATCAGTACTGTCACAACTGATACTTCAGGAACAACAGTTACAATAACTACTACCGATTTAGCAGGTAATAGTTCAAGTAGAAATTATGTCGTAAAAGTTGACAAAACCAAACCAACACTTGTTAATTCATGGGTAGGAACAGTATCTAATACGATAGCAAATGTATATATACAAGCAGCAGATAATTTATCTGGTATATCTAATATTCAGTGTAAAGTTGCCACTCAAAGTTCAAACTTCACTAATTGGACAAATTTTCCTGTTGTTTGGGATGGTGTAGCTAATGCATTTAGATGTGATGTAACACCAGCCACTTTTGGTCATTATTATCAAACATATATTGCTGATATATATATTTATGATAATGCTATGAATGGTGGTAAAGTCACTTCGAAACAATTAAATATTCCATTAAATCTAACAATTAATCCGTATAGTTCTAATGGTGGACTTGTTAGCATTCAAAGGCCAAGTAGTTCCACAACTCCGACAATATTACAAGTACCTCCAAATAATAATTCGTATGTAGTAGCAGGCTTGATGATATATTATCCATTTAAAGTAAATGATGTCATTTGGATAGAATATAGAGTTGCAAGAACTGATGGTATTAATGGTCCATATTTGGATATCGCATATCAAACTCCTTTCCAAAATGAACTTATAGAAGGAGGATATGATATGACAAACGAAACAAAAAGCAAAAGTATTACAATCACCGCAAATACATCGGAATTATTAATTTTTTTCGCTAAAGCATCTACTACCGATCCGATTTATAGTGGTCAGGTGTATATAAATTATATAACGGTAAATGGATTGAAAATATTATAATTTATTTGATTTCAATATAAATGATTAACATTTACTTAAAAATTTTGTCTCATTAATTTAAAAAATTCTATTTAAATAGAATTTTTTTTATGCTATACTATTTATTGGAGATGATATTATGGATATTAGAATTAAAGAAGCTTTAGAAAAAGAAAAATTAAGACAACAAAATAATATTGAATTAATTGCTTCTGAAAATTATGTTTCTAAAGAAGTTTTAGAATTACAGGGAAGTATTTTTACAAATAAATATGCTGAAGGATATTCTGGTAAAAGATATTATGGTGGCTGTGTTAATGTTGATACTGTTGAGGATTTAGCTATTGAATATGTAACTAAATTATTTGATTGTAAATATGCTAATGTTCAACCTCATTCTGGTAGTAGTGCTAATATGGCTGTATATAAAGCATTATTAAATTATGGGGATAAAGTAATGGGAATGAATTTATCTCATGGTGGGCATTTAACACATGGCCATTCTATTAATTTTAGTGGTTTAGAATATGAAATAATTAGTTATGATGTTGATTCTAAAACAGAAGAAATTGATTATGACAAATTGGAAGAATTAGCTTTAGAAAATAAACCTAAAATGATTATAGCTGGAGCTTCAGCTTATTCTAGAATAATAGATTTTAAAAAATTTAGAGAAATTGCCGATAAAGTAGGAGCATATTTAATGGTTGACATGGCCCATATTGCTGGTTTAGTGGCAACAGGATTACATCCATCACCAATTCCTTATGCTGATGTAGTAACTTCTACTACTCATAAAACATTAAGAGGTCCAAGAGGCGGTATTATTTTAACTAATAATGAAGAAATAATTAAAAAAATAAATAAAATTATTTTCCCAGGTATTCAAGGTGGACCTTTGATGCATGTTATTGCTGCTAAAGCACAGTGCTTCTATGAAGCATTACAACCTTCATTTAAAACATATCAAGAACAAGTATTAAAAAATATTAAAGCTTTATCTAATGTTTTATCAAATAATGGATTAAGAATAGTTTCTGGTGGTACTGATAATCATTTAATATTAGTAGATGTTACAAGTTTAAATATGACAGGTAAAGAAGCTGAAAGTTTATTAGATGAAGTAAATATTACTGTTAATAAAAATACAATTCCGTTTGATAAAGAATCACCTTTTAAAACTAGCGGTATTAGATTAGGAAGTCCTGCTATGACTACTAGAGGATTAAAAGAAGAAGAATTTATAGAAATAGGAAATATTATAATTGATACTTTAAAAGGTGGTAACAAAGAAGATTTAAAATTAAGAGTAAAAAAAATAACTGATAAATATCCATTGGAGGGATAATATGATATTAGATGGCAAAACTTTAAGTGACAAAATAAAAAGTGATATAAAATCTAAAGTTAAAAATTATTTAATTAAGCCTACTTTAGCTGTTATTCAAATAGGCAATAATGAAGCAAGTAATATATATATTAATTCAAAAAGAAAAGCATGTGAAAATGTTGGTATTAATTTTATCCATGCTAAATTTGATGAAGATACAAATGAACAAGAAATTATTAATAAAATAATTGAATTAAATAATGATTCTTATGTTAATGGTATTTTAATTCAATTACCAATACCTGAAAAATTTGATACATATAAATTGTTAAATTTAATAAATAAAAATAAAGATGTCGATGGATTAACTGATATAAACATGGGTTTATTATTTAAAGATTACAATAATTTAGTTCCATGCACACCACAAGGAATTATTAAATTATTAGAAGAATACAATATAGATTTGTTAGGTAAACATGCAGTAGTCGTTGGCAAATCCAATTTAGTAGGTAAGCCACTTGCTATGTTGTTATTACAAGAAGGTGCTACTGTTACTATCTGTCATTCTAAAACAGTAGATTTAAAACAATATACTAAACAAGCTGATATATTGATATGTGCAGTTGGTAAAAAAGATTTAATAACTAAAGATATGGTTAAAGAAAATGCTGTTGTTGTTGATGTTGGAATTAATAGAGTAGATGGCAAATTATATGGTGATGTTGATTTTGAAAATATTAAAGATATTGCTTCCTATATAACACCAGTTCCAGGTGGAGTAGGACCGATGACAGTTGCTATGCTACTTTCTAATGTTTTAAAAAACTATGAAAAAAGTTTATAAAAGTATTGTCAAAATTGAACTAATATGATATTATTATATTGTTCAATTTTTTGGCGAGATAGCTCAGTTGGCTAGAGCAACTGGTTCATACCCAGTAGGTCGAGGGTTCGAATCCCCCTCTCGCTACCATTTTATAATAATAAAAATCCTTAAATTAAGGATTTTTTTGGTTATAGAATATATAATAAGTTATATTTATTTAAATTGACTATTTATATGTTTGTATGCTACAATTATTTTAGTAGGTGAGAATATGATGGATTTAAAAGATATTAGAAGAAAAAATATTTTAATTTCATTAATTATAATTATTGTTTTAGGATTAATAATAGGTGGGGTTGTTTTTATTGCATACAATGCTAGTAATGGTTTAAAATTTTTATCACAAAATGAAGAAAAACAAGATTCTTCTAAAGAACTAGATGAAAAAATAAAAAAACTTATGGAAGAAAATAAGTATGATGTTAAGGAAACAATACCTGATGACAAAATTGAAGATATTAATAAACAAATAACTACCGAAACCGATAACAAAAATAATATAACAGATGTAGAAACAAAAGATGAAGAAGATGATAAATTAAATAAAGAAGATGAATCGAATCCATATTCAGAACTTGAACCAGTATTTTATAACACTATTTATGGTAATGAAGGTGCGGTTAATAGTGCTAAAAATTATTTAAAATTTATGGCTGCTTCTAAAACAAAAATAATATCTTTTTTAAAAAAGAAAGGTTTTAATGAAGAAGAAGCAATATATGGAGCCGAAAATTGTGGAGCTGATTGGTATGATCAAGCTTTAAGAATGGCTATGTCTTATTTAAATGTACAAGAATTTACATATGAGCAATTAGCATTACAATTAATGATTGAAGGTTTTACTGAAGATGAAATAATATATGTATTAACTGTTATTTATGAATCTAGTATGCAGTGATAAAAAATTTTTGTAAAATAAAAAATGTAGAATTTCTACATTTTTTTTGATATAATTTAAATAGGTGGTATTATGAGTATCCTTGAAAACGATAATTTACAAAATCTTATTTTGAAATCATTAAAATCAAATTATGATTTTGGTTATTTTTGTAAATTATTTAAAGAAAATAAGTTTTTTGAATATTTTGCAAATTTATCTAATAAAGATAAATTTAACATTATATATTATATAAAATTAAATGAAAGAAATGGTAAAAATTTAAATCAAAACAATGATGAATTTTATAATGAAGTAAAAAAATGGGAAAGTAGTTTACATGACAGATTAAGCAGTGAAAAAATTGAACAACCTGAATTAGAATTTATTATAAAATTAGTGGCTGATAGTATAATTAATAATAAAAATGTTGATAAAAATTTAATAATTAATTTAACTGAAAATTATATTTTTAAATTACCATTAATGATTGCTGAAGAATTACCAATTTTATTAATGTATAATTTTTATTTAATTAATCAATTTACAAATTCAAAATCTAATATTGCTTTTACAACAGATACTTATACATTCGCTCATATTAAAAATTATGAACAACCAGAAATTGTTTTTATAAATTATGATGTATATCATCAACTTCTTGGATTAGAGCAAATTAGTGCACAAGACTATTATGAGATGTTTTGTTATCAAACATTTGCTTTGCTGCATGAATTTAAACATTTAAAGCAATATGAATATATGATTAGTCACGATGATGAATATGCTAAAGTTATTGGATTAGACATTGGTGTTATTAGCTATGATTATGATTTTTATCAAGAAAATCATGATATGTTTTTTATTGAGAGAGAAGCAAATGAATTTGGATATAAAAATTTAAACAATTTTTGTTATAATCTATTATCACAAGATTATATTGCAAAATTTATTGAGTTATCAAAAGCTAGCACTTTATCTAATAAATTATCTAAAGATGAATTTAAGACTGGTTATGATGAAAGATGCAATCAAATTTCAAAATTGATTGCATCAGATGAAAAAGAACCTAATTTATAAATTATAATAAGGAGTAGTGGTATGATGTATGATGATTATGTAGTTTTTGATATTGAAACTACTGGACTTAACAAAGATTTTGATAAAATAATTGAAATAGGAGCTTTAAAATATAGAGATAATATTTTAGTAAGTGAATTTAATTATTTAATTAATCCTAAGATTAAATTGCCAGAAATAATAACAACAATAACTGGTATTAAAGATGAAGATTTAGTAAATGAGGATACAATTGATATTGTATTACCTAAATTTATTGAATTTATTGAAGATTTGCCTTTGATTGCGCATAATAACGAATTTGATTTAGGATTTATTAATGTTAATTTAAATAAATTAAATATGAATAAACTAAATAATAAAAGTGTCGATACTTTATTGCTTGCTAAAAAATATTTACCTCAAATGTATAATTATAAACTAGAAACATTAAAAAAGTATTTCAAGATTAATCAAGTATCTCATCGAGCAGTGGGAGATTGTTATACAGCAAATTATGTTTATCAAGAATGTAAGAAAAAAGCTTGTTTGAAATAAAACAAGTTTTTATTATTCATTAATCTCTCCCATTTATCTTTAATAAATGAATTTCCTTTTAAATAATTAATATAATGATCATATATTTCATAAGCTCTATTTTTTTGACATTCAGTTATTTTTTCTTTATTTTCTACTCTTGCTAGAAAATCAACTAAAAAATTTTTACATTGATTTTTTTCTAAATCAGTTATTTTTTTATAAATAGGATTAAATATTTTATTAATGTTTGTTAAAATAACGCCAACAGCTACAATTAGAGAAGAAATTTTAATAATTAAATCTATGATATTCATTTAAAATCACCTATATTAGATTATGAAAAATTAAATAATTCAATAATTTATTTTAACTATTTTCCTTTACTTTATTGTAATTTTTAGGTATAATTATAATGGTGAAAGGTATGCAAGAAAGATTATTTTGGTTATTAGATAATAAATTAGATATTATAAAAAATAAGACTATATTAATAATTGGTTTGGGTGGTGTAGGAAGCTACGCTTTAGAAACTTTAGTGCGTACTTATTTTAATAAATTAATAATAGTAGATAATGATAAAATAGATATATCTAATTTAAATCGTCAATTAATGACTAATATAGATAATATTGGGTTATACAAAACTGATGTATGGTATGATAGAATAAAAAAAATTAATCCTGATTGTAATGTAATCAAAATAACTGAGTTTATTACTAAAGATAATTTAAATTTGTTATTTGAAGAAAAAGTTGATTATGTAATTGATGCTTGTGATACTTTGGAAACTAAAAAAGAAATAATAAAATATTGTTTGAAAAATAAAATTAAATTTATATCATCAATGGGGATGGCTAATAGGGTAGATGCAAGTAAAATAAAAGTTAGTTATCTAGATAAAACTTGTTATGATCCTTTAGCTAGAAAATTAAGAAATTTAATTAAAAAAGAAAATATCAAAGGCAAGATTCCGGTTGTTTATAGCGAAGAACAACCTTTAAAAATGAATAAATTAGGTTCTATTAGTTATGTAGTTGGGACCGCAGGTTTATTATGTACAAATTATATAGTTAATGACATTTTAAAAGAGGTTAATAATGAAAGAATTAAAAAAAATAATTAAAAATTTAGATGATAATGTATTAGGTATTGGTTTATCTGAAGATTTAATAAAAGAAATTGAAAATAACGATAAAATAATAAATTGTAATTTATTAAATCCTTATATTAAAGGTAAAAAGAAGTTTAGTTTATTTAATAAAACAATTAAAATTAAAAAAATAAGGAAAATTTTTAAAAAGAAAAAAATTGATTATATAATTTGTAATTATGATGAAATTAATAATTATTTTAATACTTTTGTTAAAGATAGTGTTTATATAAATAAAAAGAAAATATATTATTTTGGTAATGTTGATATTGATTTGTTAAAATATAAATATGGTAGATATGATACAAATATTATAATTAAAAATAAAAATTTGGTTGAAATAGATAATAGTAAAGCAAAAAATAATTTTTTAAAAGACAATTATTATCGTTTAAAAGATTTTAAGGATAGATTAATTGAATTAATTGGTGATATATTGATGAATTAGGAGGATTTTATGAAAAAAGGATTTACTTTAGCGGAATTATTAGGAGTTTTAGTTATTTTAGCAGCTATATTGTTAATAATTATGCCAATTGTTGATAAAACTATTAAAGAAGGTAAAGATGATTTATATGATAAACAAGTTAATTCTATTAAACTTGCTATGGAATTATGGCTAACAGATAATGCTAAATTAGATGAAGGAGAATATATTGTCATTACTCTTAGTCAATTAAAAGATGCTGGATTAATTGAATTTGATATTAAAAATCCTAAGACAGAAGAATTATTTCCTAATGATATGCTTTTAACTATTAAAAATAATGATGGAATATTAGAATATGAAGTAGTTGATGCTGGTAATAATTTGGATGATTATGAATCCCTTCCAAGATTATCAATAAATGGTAATGTATTAACTTATGTAGAAATAAATACAGAATATATAGATCGTGGAGTAAAAGTTACTGATTCTATTGGCAATACTATTACAGGAACTGTATCACAATCAATTTCGCCTGATTTAAGTATTTCTACTAAAGGAGTATATTTACAAAAATATTCTATGGATTATAATGGGTTTAGTAATACAGTTTATCGAACTATTATTGTAAGAGATACTATCGGACCTGAGATACTATTTTCTAATAATTTAGAGCTTACTTACGAAGAAGCTCAAAAATATGATTTTGAATCAGATATTGTTGTTAAAGATAATAGTGGCCAAAAAGCGGAAGTAACAATTGAAGATAATATTATGGATTTACCTGGTAGATATACAGTCAAATATACTGCTATTGATACTTCAGGAAATGAAACGGTTAAAGTAAGACAAGTAACAATAAAGGAGTAACATTATGTATTTAAAAGTTATAAAAGCACATGGTTTTAAATCATTTGCTGATAAAACAATTATTGAATTAGATAATAAAATAACTGGTATTGTAGGACCTAATGGTAGTGGTAAAAGTAATGTTGTTGATGCAGTAAGATGGGTTTTAGGAGAACAATCAGTAAAATCATTAAGAGGAGATGGAAATATGACAGATGTCATATTTTCTGGTAGTAAATCAAGAAATTCTTCTAATGTAGCATCTGTTACTTTAGTATTTGACAATACTGATAAATATTTACCTTTGGAATTTAATGAAGTAGCTATTAAAAGAAGAGTTTATAAAGATGGTAGTAATGAATATTTTATTAATAATGAAAAAGTGAGATTAAAAGATATAACAAATTTGCTATTAGATAGTGGAGTGGCTAAAGAAAGTTTTAATATAATATCTCAAGGGAAAATAGAAGAAATATTATCTAATAAACCAGATGATCGAAGAATTATATTTGAAGAAGCATCTGGGGTTTTAAAGTATAAAAGAAGAAAAGAAGAAGCATTAAGAAAACTAGATAAAACTCATGATAATATGAATAGAATAAATGATATTATTAATGAATTAGAGGATAGATTAGAGCCATTAAAAGAACAAAAAGAAAAAGCAATTAAATATAAAGATTTAAATATTGAATTAGAAAATATTGAAATTGCTTTGATAAGTGAAGATATAACTAATTTAAATTTTGATTATCAAAATAATAAAAATAAAATGGAAACATTAAAATTAGAAATATCTAAATTAACTACTGATAATAGTACTCATGAAGTAAAAATAGAAGAATATAAGAAAAATATTATTGATATAGATAATGAAATCAAAAAATATCAAGATTATTTAATTAAATTAACCACTGATGTTGAAAAAATAAATAGTCGTAAAGCTATTATTTTGGAAAGACAAAAATATAATGTTCAAGATAGTAAAGTTCATGAAAATTTAATATTATTAAAAGAAAAAGAATTAAAATTAACTACTGAATTAAATGATATTAAAAATCAAAATAGTTTAATTGAAAATGAACTAATTGAATTAAGTAAAAAAATTGATAATTTAAATATTGAATTAAATAATATAAAAGAAAATAAACAAAGATTAGATATATCTTTACAAAATAATTTAAGAAATCAAAATAATTTAAACTTGCAAATTGAATCATTAAGATATAGTATTGATAATAATAGTAGTTTACCGACATCTGTTAAAAAAGTATTAGATAATCCAAAATTAAATGGTATTCATGATATAATTGGTAATTTATTTGATGTATCAGAAGAATATTCTTTAGCTATTTCAACTGTTTTAGGTGTTGCTTCTACTAATATTGTAGTTGATAATGAAGTATGCGCTAAAGAAGCAATTAATTATTTAAAAGAAAATAAATTAGGTCGTGCTACATTTTTTCCTTTGAATATTATTAAACCTAAAAATATTGATATAGAAATTAATTTACCAGGATTTATTGATATAGCTAGTAATTTAATTAAATATGATTCAAAATACTCTAATATAATCTTAAATCAATTAGGTAATGTATTAGTGGTTGATAATATTGATAACGCTAATGTAATTGCTAAAGCTATAAATTATAGGTATCGCATAGTTACTTTAGATGGTGAATTACTTCATATCGGAGGTTCTTTAACCGGCGGTAATACTGTAAAAGCAAGAAATATTATATTAGAAAAATATGAGTTAGAAAACAAAATAAAAGAAGCTAAAATAATTTCTGATAACATTAGTAAAATAGAAGAAAAAATAAATGAAATAGATAATAATTATAAAGAAATAGAAGATAAAATTTATTTAATCAATAAAGAAAAATTAAATAAAGAAGTAATATTAGAAAATTATAAAAAAGAAATAATAAATAAAACAGAAGAATTAAAAGAAATAACTTATGAAATAATGGGTAACAATAATATTTTAGATAATAAGTTAATTGATGAAGAACAACAAGTATTAAAAGAATATTATGAAACATTAGAAAATAAAAACAAAGTAAGTTTATATTTAAGTAGTTTATTAAAGAAAAAAGATGAATTAAATAGTGAATTATCTGATTATGAATTAACTGTTAAAAAAGAAAATAGTTTATATAATGAGAAAAAAGAAATATTAAATAATTTAGAAATTTCTGTTAATAGATTAGATGTAAAAATTGATAATTTATTAAATACTTTATCAGAAAACTATTCTATTACTTATGATACAGCTATATCTAGATACAAATTAGATATGGATATTGATATAGCTAGAAATAAAGTAAATAGTTTAAAAAGACAACTTAAAGAAATTGGTAATGTTAATTTGGACTCAATTGAAGAATTTGAAACTGTTAATGAGAGATATTTATTTTTAAATAACCAAAGAGATGATTTAACTAAAGCTGAAAATACTTTATTAGAAATTATTTCTGAAATGGATAAAGTAATGGAAAAAGAGTTTGTTAAAACATTTAAAGTTATTAAAGAAAACTTTAATACAACATTTAAAGAATTATTTAAAGGTGGAACAGCTGATTTAAAATTAACTGATCCAAATAATATTTTAGAAACAGGCATTGAAATAGTAGCATCTCCTCCAGGTAAAAAACTAACAACTATTTCATTATTATCTGGTGGTGAAAAAACATTTACAGCAATTAGTTTATTATTCGCTATATTAAAATCTAAACCAGTTCCATTTTGTATTTTAGATGAAGTAGAAGCTGCTTTGGATGACGTTAATGTCGATTCATTTGGTAAATATATTTGTGGTTTGAAAGATAAAACACAATTTATTATTATTACTCATAAGAAAAAAACAATGGAATATGTTGATACTTTATATGGTATAACTATGCAAGAATCTGGAGTTAGTAAATTAGTAAGTGTAAAATTGGAAGAAATAAAATAATTCCATTGATTTTTGCACATAAATAATATATAATTTATGTAAGAATAGGAGAGGTATTTATGAAGAAAGCATTTACATTAATAGAATTATTAGCCGTAATAATTCTATTAGCTATAGTAGCATTAATAGCAACGCCTATTATATTAGATGTGATTGATGATGCTCGTATATCAGCTGGTAGGTCAGAAGCAAATATGATATTAAGTGGAATTAATAATTATTGTGACACAGAAGAAATAAAATTTCAGATGGATAGTAATTATAGTAAAATATGTACATCAAGTATGGATAAAGATGATGTACTAACAATGGTTAATTTAGGCAATGCCACAATAGATAAAATAACATATAATGGATCTAAATTAACAGAATTGGTTATAACAAGTAATAACCATAAATTTACATTATGTCCAAGTGGCACATTTTCAATGGATGATGAAGAATGTGATGGTGAAGTAGAACAATCAGGTAATTTAATATCAACATTGTTACAACAATATCAAGAAGGAAATGAAGTTGGTTTAGTAAAAGATAATACAAATCCTAATTTATATTACTATACTGGAACAAATGAAGAAGTAGCAAATAATTTCTTATGGTATGGCGGCCATCAATGGCGAGTATTAGAGTTTAATACTGAAGAAAAGACATTAACTTTGATCACTCAGCAACCATTGACAGCGATTTATCCTTCTACTGGAATATGGGATACTCAAGACGAATATAAGTCAAGTTATATAAACAAATGGCTAAACAATTATTTTTGGAATAGTTTAGATAGTAGTATTCAATTTAATATCAAGGATAGCACATTTAATGTGGGAATATATACTGATGTGGATGAAATAACAACAATTCAAAAAGTAGGATTATTAGATGAAGAACAATATAAAAGAGCTGGAGAATTAGATTCATTTTTAGATATTAAAGATGATTTTTGGTTGGGCAACAGACAAGACTTATTATATCATAGGTATGTTGGAAATGGTGCCCTTTCTGGTGGACAAGCTAAATATAATTATAAGTTTGGTGTTCGAGCTGTAGTTAGAATTTCTGATGTGTTTATTAACGAAGGTGACGGAACTCTTTATAACAATTATCGTAAGATTAGTGATTTAAAAAACTTTAATGATGTTCAGGTTGGAGAATACATAAGTTTAACATATAGTCGTGGTGATGGTAAATGTGGAAATGATAATATGTGTTTATTTAGAGTGGTAAGTAAAGATATTGACAAGGTTAAATTGATTTTTAACGGAGTATTAGATAGGCAACCATATTTAAATGAGGCCTCAATAACACCTGATTCGATAATATATTCACATTTAAATTATTTCAAACAAGCATTAAATGAAGATTATTTAACAAAAGGCGATTTTGGTAAAGGAATTTATGGTGATTCTCCCAATTATGCTGACGTATATTTTGAAGTTATTAATGAATATATAGGGTTGCCGACAGTAGGGGAGATGTTTAGCGGAAACGATATTGATTTAAGTACATCAAATATCAAAATATTTGTCGATGTAAACACAATAGAAAATCCGATAATAAATGATTATTGGACAATGAATAGATATGATTATGATAAAGTTAATTTTATTTACGATAATGGTGGTTTATATAATATGACTCATGCTGCTGCAGGTGGTCGTGGACTTCGTCCAGTAATATATTTAAAATCAGGATTAACATTTACCTCTGGAGAAGGAACTGCTCAATCTCCATATATATTGCAATGAGAGAATGATGTGAGAAAAATAATATCGTTAGCAACAATTATTAAAAGTGATTTTCTCTAAATCACTTTTTCTTTGTAAAAAAATATGATATAATTAAAAAGAGCCTACAAACTCTCGTATTTGGAGGTTTTTTTATGGCAAGATTTATTTTTGTAACAGGTGGAGTTGTATCAGGACTGGGTAAAGGGATAACTGCTTCTAGTATTGCTTTATTATTAAAAGCAAGAGGATATAAGGTATTTATGCAAAAGTTTGATCCTTATATCAATGTTGATCCAGGAACAATGTCTCCTTATCAACATGGAGAAGTTTTTGTAACTTATGATGGAGCAGAAACTGATTTAGATTTAGGTCATTATGAAAGATTTATTGATGAGGAATTAAATTATTCATCTAATTGTACAACTGGTAAAATATTTTCTTCAGTTATTGAAAAAGAAAGAAGAGGAGATTATTTAGGAGCTACTGTGCAATTCGTTCCTCATATTACAAATGAAATAAAGAATAAAGTTTTTGAAGCTAGTTCAAGTTCTCATGCTGATTTTGTAATAACTGAAATAGGTGGTACAATCGGTGATATTGAATCTCAAGTTTATTTAGAATCTTTAAGGCAATTAAGAAACGATTTAGGAAAAGAAAAAATTTTATTTGTACATACTACATTAATACCATATATATATGGATCTAATGAATTAAAAACAAAACCTACCCAACATTCAGTAAGTGAATTAAGGGGTTTGGGTATACAGCCAGATATTTTGGTTTGTAGAACTCCATATAAATTAGATGATGATATTAAACGTAAATTAAGCTTATATTGTAGTGTGAATATGAATAATATTATTGATGCGATTGATACAAAAAATATATATCAAATACCTTTAAATTTTTATAATCAAAAATTAGATGAGGTTATTTTAAAACAATTTAATTTAGAAATAAAAAAATCAAATATTAAATATTGGGAAGATTTAGTAAATAAAGTTGATAATTTGGAAGATGAAATAGAAATAGCTTTGGTTGGTAAATATGTAGAATTACATGATGCATATATATCAGTAGTTGAAAGTTTAAAGCATGCAGGATATAAATATAATACTAAAATAAATATAAATTGGGTTGATTCTGACAAATTAGAAAATTTAGAAGAAACATTTAAAAACAGTAAAGGCATTATTGTTCCAGGGGGATTCGGAAGTAGAGGAATAGAAGGAAAAATAAAAGCAATTAAATATGCTAGAGAAAATAATATTCCTTTTCTGGGTATTTGTTTAGGAATGCAATTAGCTTGTATTGAATTTGCGAGAAATGTATGTAATATTATTGACGCTAATTCAACAGAATTTGATGAATTAACTAATGATCCAATTATTGATTTAATGAGTGATCAAAAACAGATAATTAATATGGGCGGTACTTTAAGATTAGGTAATTACGATTGTAAGATAAAAAAAGATACTTTAGCTTATAAGTTATATCAAGAAGAAAAAATTAAAGAAAGACATAGACATCGTTATGAATTTAATAATACTTATAAAAAAATATTAGAAAAGAAAGGATTTATATTTTCGGGTATTAACGAAAAATCTAATTTGGTAGAAATAGTTGAATATGAAAATCATCCATTTTTTATAGCTTGTCAATTTCATCCAGAATTTAAATCAAGACCAACAAGACCACATCCTTTATTCGATGGTTTTATAAAAGCTAGTATTAAAAAATAAATTGTGATATAATTTACTGGGGATGTAAAATGAACGATTTTTTAATAATGGATAAAGAAGAAGATTTAAATAATTTATTAAAATATCAAAATATAAAAAAATTAGAAATACATGATATTATATTATCAAATTATAATTTAAATATTATATCAAAATTAAATTTAAATAGATTGATTTTGATTAATTGTGTGATTGAAAATTTATCTTTAATTACAAATTTAGAATTAATAGAATTACAAATTATTAATTGTGAATTTGATGATTTTGAGTATATAAATGATTTTAATTTATTAGAAAATCTTACTTTACAGAAATTGAAAGAAATAGATTTGCAGTATTTACCAATTATTAAAAAAATTAAAAAACTAGATTTAGCTGATTCATATATAAAAAATGAAGAATTTATTATATTTTGTAATAATTTGGAAGAATTAAGAATATCAGGAACTAATTTAACTGATTTGAGTTTGCTATTACCTTTAAATTTGAAAAGATTAATTATTGATACTAATAGATGTGATAATGTTGAGTTGTTACCTAAAACAACAAAAATAATTGATGAGATAGGAAGTAAATATGACTAGTTATAAATATATTAAAGTTAACGCTATTAATGAAAGTACAAAAAATAAAATTTATGATTTTATTAATAAATATCCAGATGATAATATTCTAATTGAGATTCCTAATACTAGAGATATGACTTTAGAAAATCTTGATTTATTACCTAAAAGTGATAAAATTTTTATAAAAGTTACTGGTGGTTATGATAAGCAAAGATTTATAGATTATCAAGATGCTCCTTATGTTGCTATTCATGCTTTTTCTAATATATATAGTATTGAAGATATGAAACAAATTATTAAAGAATTAAAAAAAATAGAAGATGGAATGTTAGATTCATGGACTGATGAACAAAAATTAATTTATTTAATAAATACTATCCAAGATACCATTATATATCATCCTGATTTTGCTTGGGTTTCAACAAAAGAAACTAGAAGTTTAAAAGGTTTGATATCTAAAAAAACAGCTTGTGCAGGTTTTTCTTTGATTTTAAAAGAGTTATGTGATAGAAATGGTATTGAATGCTATTATACTGAAGGATCTTGTAATGTAAGGGATGATAGAGATTCAATATTAACTCATGCTTGGAATATTGTTAAAATAGGGAATAATTATTTTCCAGTAGATTTAACTTGGAATGCTAAAAGTTATCACTATGGTGATATGAAAGCAATGGATTCATTATGTAATATTTCAGAATTTATTCAAACTCATTTTCCTGGTAAATATGAGATAATCCAAAATTATCAAGATACTTTAAGTGGAATGGATTTGAATTATATTAGAGAAACACTAAAAAGTATTAGATCTAATCGAACTTTACAGGCAACAAGATTTAAATTTGAAAGAGAAAATAAATCTGTATTTTATTTAACACAAGTTAGTAATGCTGTTGTTGATGGTGAAAAAGTTTATAAATACATATATGTAGATGAATCTGGAATACCATTAGTTCTTTTTAGTAGTTTTAATATGGCAAAATTATATGCTGATTTAGAAAGTAAAACTAAAATAGAAGAAATGATTAATGAATTAAAAGAAGATAAAAATAGTAGCGAGGAAATAAAAAAATTAAAAAGAAAATTAAGTAAACTAACATATACTGATGATAAATTAAAATTTTACGCTACTGATGTTTTATTTTCAAGAGTTAATATTGAATTAGCAATTAAATCAGGGAATTTTTATTTAGGTAATATATGTGATTATAAAACACAATTAAAAACTATTGTTGATGATCAAATAGCATTTAAATTAAATCCTAAAATACATATTTATAAAAGAAATGATAATTCAAAATTTATTTTAGAATATATAAATAAAACAAATTTTGGAGATACTCCAATATACTTTTATCAAATGTTTGAATATGTTGTAGAAAATGGTGAAATTTGTTTAAGAGTAAATAATGTTTATACAGAATTTGATTTGTTTAAAGATAATAGAAAAGAAATTGCTAATAATTTTTTAAGTAGAAGTAGAATAGATGAAAATACTCAAAAAAAAGGTGGCTATTTAGGTAATTATTCTAGTGATGGAAGAATTATAGAAAATGATAATTTATTAGAAATATTTGATAGAAGTAAAAGAAAAAAAATAAAAAAACAAGAAATATTAAAGGAAACTTTAACATTTAAAGATTTACACAATTTATTGCAAGTATTTTCTTTTAGGGAAAATCCGTTAGATAATATTGTTGTTTACAATAAAACAATAGGAAGAAAAATATCTAATGATTCAATAGTTTTAAAAGCAATATTCGCATATATTTGGTTTAATTCTTTAAAAACATTAAAAAATGATATTACAATAGAAGAATCATTTAATGAATTTACTAATAAATTATATATTTCATTTTCAGAAGTGGTAAAAAATAGTATTCAGACATATGGTACTATTAATACATTTGAAGTTTATGAACAGATAATTAGCAAGTATGATGATCGTATAAAAGATATGATAATTTATTTATTTCAAAACGATTATTTTTCTTCAATAATTTATGAGGTTTATTATAATCAAATATTTAGTGATAAAAGTGAATATAAATTACCAATTCCTTTGTATAGTAAAGAAAAAGTTAATCAAAAACTAAATCAATTAAATAATTCAAGAGTAATAAAATAAAAAGAGGATGTCCTCTTTTTAAATTAATCTAATTTCATTTTCGTTAAAGAATGGTTTATCTTTATTTATTCTATCATAAAATAAAATTCCATTTAAGTGATCTATCTCATGTTGAAAGGCAATTGATAAATCTTCTCTTGCTCTTACTTTAATTTTATTACCATCAATGTCATATCCTTCAATAGTTACTCTAGCATATCTTGGAACATGTCCTTCAACTTCACGATTTACTGATAAACATCCTTCACCAACATCAGCGGCTATCATTTCATTGGAATATGATACTATTTTCGGATTAACAAAAACATATTCATCAAAAACGCCTTCTTTTACTTCATGAACAATAATAATAATTCTTTTATTTATTCCTAGTTGAGGAAAAGCTAATCCCATTCCTGGTCTCAATTCATATTTTTCAGCTAAATCTTCAATTTGACTAAATGTTAATTCATCAATAGCTCTTTTAATTAATTCTTTCTCTTCTTTTGATAATGGGAAAGTAGCATCTTTACTGATCATTCTCAATCTTTTATCTTTTTCATCTAATATATCTAATTTTTTGAACATAAAAACCAACTCCAATAACAACAAGTATTTTATCATATTTTTTAAAAAAGTCAAAATAAAAAGGAAGATTATCTTCCTTGGCATGGTGATTGAGTATGACAGCCACAGTTGTTTTCAAATGCTCTAGCACCTATGATTATTACTAATAAAATAAATAAAACTAAAATAATAGCAGCTCCGTAACCAGAACCATAACCATAACCGCATGGTTGACCATAACCATAACCGCTATATCCTCCGTAGTAATACATATTATTACCTCCTTCTAGCTAATATATTTTATTAAAATATGTATAAATTGTTCATTTAAAACACCTAAATTTTATTTTTTGTATTTTCAAATTAGTAAATATGTGATATCATATTGTAAGGTGGAAGGTATGAAAAAGTTTTTAAAAAACCTTAAAGATTTATTTAGTAAAATGGATAGATCATTATTTGTTGTTACTATTTTATTTTTCTTATTTGGTTTATTAAATATAGTTACTGCATCTAGTCGTGAGGCTGTTGTAAGATATGAACTATCAACTTATCATTACTTTTTTAAACAATCACAAATGTTGATAGCTGGACTTATTGGTTCATATATTATTTTAAATTTAAAAACAAAAGCATATAAAGATTTGGTTTGGTTAGCATACATATTTGTTTTAGGGTTAGTTATCCTTTTATTTCCATTTGGTAAAGAAGTAAATGGTGCTACTAACTGGTTACCAATTCCAGGATTTGGAACATTACAACCAAGTGAATTTGCTAAACCAGTAATGATTGTTTTATTTGCTATTATGTTTGAAAAATATTATCGTATTTTAAATTCTGATAATCCTAAAAGATGGTCTAAAATAGGTTTAATATTAATAGTAGCATTAATAATTCCTCTTTTAACTTTTATTCAAAAAGATTTAGGTGGAGCACTTATAATGTTAGGTATATTTGGCGTTATGTTTTTGGCTAGTCCAATAAGAAGAATTGATAAATTAAAAACGATAGGATTAGGTGTTGGCGTGTTGATCGTTATGATGTCTATCGTAGTTATAAGGCAAGGTTATTTATTAAGTGATGCTCAAATGTCTAGATTTGATTTTTTTAATCCTTGTTCAAAATATGAAACAACAGGTTATCAAATATGTAATGGTTTTATAGCATTAAATGATGGTGGATTATTTGGTTTAGGTATTGGTAAAAGTAAGCAAAAGTATTCTTATATACCTGAACCACATACTGATAGTATATTTGCTATTATAGGCGAAGAATATGGGGCTATAAAATGTAGTTTTATCTTTTTAGCTTATATATTTGTTTTATTTAGAATTTTAAAAATTTCTACTAATGCAACTACATTAAGAGGTAGATATATTTGTTTAGGAATAGCTACTTACATATTTATGCATATATTTATTAATTTAGGTGGGTTATTTGGTATAATACCTTTAACAGGTGTTCCTTTACCATTTTTATCTTATGGTGGAACATTCGCTATCAGCTTAATGTGTTCTTTAGCGGTGGTTCAAAGGGTACATATTGAAACAAAATTAGAAAAATTTAAATTAAATCATTGAAATGACAAAATTTTGATGATTTTTTTTTTATAATTTAAATAGAGGTGATATATATACGAAAATATACTTAGATTTAATAATGATTTTAAATTTTATATTTGATTTTTTGTTATTATTATCAGTTTCAATATTACTTAGACGAAATGTAAGTATTTATAAAATAATAGGTGGAGCTTTTATTGGTGGTATTAGTATACTATTTTTATTTGTAAGTAATTCTTTATTATTATTTATATATAAAGTAGTAATAAGTATTGTTATGGTTATTGTTAGCTTTGGATATAAAGATATAAAATATACTTTAAAAAACATTTTATATTTATATATGACCAGTATTGTTTTAGGCGGTTTCTTATATTTTTTAAATGTTGAATTTTCATATAAACAATATGGTATTATTTTTATAAATAATGGTTTATCAATTAACTTTGTATTTTTAATCATATTTAGTCCAATTATTATATATATTTATATTAAACAAGGATTATGGCTAAAAAATAATTATAGTAATTATTATAAAATAAATATTTACTATAAAAATAAAAAATATATATTTAATTCATTTTTAGATACAGGTAATAATTTAGTTACGCCTATAACGAATAAGCCGATTATACTAATAGATAAAGAAATAAAACTAGATAATTTTTTTTATATTCCTTATAAATGCGTTAATGGGGACGGATTAATCAAATGTTTTAAAGTAGATAAAATAGAGATAGAAGGAATGATTAAAAAGAACGTAATCGTAGGTATTTTAAAAGATAAAATTAAAATTGATGGTGTTGATTGTTTACTAAATAAAAAACTATTGGAGGGATAAAATGTTAGCAAAATTAAAGAATTTAATTATAAAATTATTTACACAAGAAATTTTTTATGTTGGTAGTGCGGACAAATTACCAGCGCCTTTATCAAAAGAAGAAGAAATATTATATGTTACAAAGTCAATGGAAGGAGATGAAGCAGCTCGCGCTAAATTAATTGAACATAATTTAAGATTAGTAGTTTTTTTGGCTAAAAAATATGAAAATACAAAAGTTGATTTAGAAGATTTGGTAAGTATTGGAACAATTGGTTTAATTAAAGGAGTAAATACTTATAAATTAGATAAAAATATAAAACTTGCTACTTATGCTTCACGTTGTATTGATAATGAAATATTAATGTTTTTAAGAAAAAATAAAAAAAGAAAAGGTGAAGTTAGTTTTGAAGATAGTTTAAGTTATGATACTGAAGGAAATGAATTGCATTTAGAAGATATTTTAGGAACAGATCCTGATATTGTTACTAAAGGATTGGAAGAAGAAACCAATAGAAAGTTATTATATGAAGAGATTAATAATTTAAATAAAAGAGATAAAGAAATAATGATTTTAAGATATGGTTTATATAATAATGAAGAAAAAACACAAAAAGATGTAGCAGAATTACTTGGTATATCGCAATCATATATTTCAAGAATTGAAAAGAAAGTAATTAGAAGGCTTAAAAGAATACATCATTAAGTCTTTTTATATAAATTAATAGTAATTTGACAAATAATAAATAATTTGATAAAATTACTGGGCTACGAAAGAGGGAATAGATTTGAATATAGATGATGAATTCGATATAATAATAACAAAATACTCTTTGGCTAAAGATTTAGTAGAAAATAAATTAAAAATTATGATGAATGATTTTGTAAATAAACATAATTATAATCCAATAGAACATTTCAAAAGTAGGATTAAGAGTAAAGAAAGTATTATAAATAAATTAAATAATAAAAAATTAGATATTACAGTAGATAATATTGTTAATAATGTAAAAGATATTGTTGGAATAAGGTTAGTTTGCTCATTTTTAACTGATATTTATGATATTGTTAGCTTAATTTCCAATATATCACAATTTAATATTATTGAAAGAAAAGATTATATAACTAATCCTAAAGAAAGTGGTTATACAAGTTATCATTTAATTATTTCAGTTCCAATTAATTATAAAGGTCAAAAAGAATTTGTTAATGTTGAAATTCAAATAAGAACAGTAGCTCAAGATTTCTGGGCGTCATTAAATCATAAAATTCAGTATAAATATGAAGAAAATATTCCAAATGATATAAAAGAAGAAATGTATGAATATTCTCTAATTATAAATCAATTAGATAAAAAAATGGTCAATTTAAATAAAGTAGTTAATGGTGGTAAGTAGTTATGAATGTAGTAGAAAAATCTTTAAAATTTGCTATTTTAGCGCATAAAAATCAAGTTAGAAAAGCAGAAATAGAAAAACCTTATATAGTTCATCCTATTGATGTGGCTAATATATTAAAAGAATATAAATGTAGTGATAATTTAATTTCAGCAGGATTATTACATGATATTTTAGAAGATACGCAATATGATTTTGAATTTTTAAAAAATGAATTTGGTGAAGAAATTGCTAATCTTGTTAATGCAGCAACTGAACAAAATAAGGACGCAACTTGGGAAGAAAGAAAACAAGCTACAATTGATAAAATAAAAAACTTATCTTTAGAAGAAAAAATAATTTTATGTGCTGATAAAATTAGTAATCTAGAAGATATGTATATTTTATTTAATATCAAAGGTAAAAAAGATTTTTCGTCATTCAAAAGATCAGAAAAAAAACAAAAATGGTATTATGATAATTTATATAATAGTTTTGTTTTTAACAGTAATCATGCAATTTTTGATAGATTAAAAAAATTAATTAATAAAGTTTTTAATGAAGATTTTAACCCAAATAAAAATTATTACTTAAAACAAGATGTAATAAAATTAAGTAAATATTTTAATGAAGAAGTTGAATTTGATGAAAAAATAAAAATCTATAAACAAAATGAATTAATTTGTATTTATAAAGATTTAGATAGTGCAAAAAAATATTATATTGAAAAATATAAAAATATTTAAAAAATGGTGTTTATAAATTGTTATTTTGTTAAATTCAATTTTTTTTGATGTATTTAAATAATAATTTTATTGTTAAAAATTTTTCTTGACAATGTAAAAATAATAGTGTATAAATTATATTCAAGGAGTGATAATATTGAAATTAGTTATTGTTGAGTCCCCAAGTAAAAGTAAAACAATTGAAAAATATCTAGGCAAAGATTATGAAGTTTTATCTAGTAAAGGACATATAAGAGATTTATCTACTAAAGGAAAATATGGTTTGGGTGTTGATTTAGAACATGATTTTAAACCTGATTATGTAACAATTAAAGGTAAATCAAAATTAATTAACGATTTAAAAAAAGAAGTTAAAAAAGCAGACTTTGTTTATCTTGCAACCGATCCCGATCGTGAAGGAGAAGCAATTTCTTGGCATTTATTTGATACTTTAAATCTGAAAGATGAAAATTATCAAAGAATAGTATTTAATGAAATAACTAAAGATGCAGTTATCAATTCATTTAAACATGCTAGAAAAATAGATCAAGATTTAGTTAATAGCCAAGAAACAAGAAGAATATTAGATCGAATAATAGGTTTTAGATTAAGTAAATTAATGCAAGCTAAAACTGATGGTACTAGTGCTGGTAGAGTACAAAGCGTTGCTTTAAAATTAATCGTTGATAAAGAAAGAGAAATAAATAAATTTAATCCTGAAGAATATTGGACAATTACAGGCGTTTTTAAGGATTTTGAAGCAGATTTATTTAATTATAATAATAAAGATATTAAAATACCTAATGAAGCAAAAGCTAATGAAATATTAAATGAATTAAGTAATACATTTAAAATAGTTAGTGTTGATAAGAAAAATAAAAATAAAAAATCTAATCCACCATTTATTACAAGTACTTTACAGAGATTAGCCTCAACTAAATTAGGATTTAATGCAAAAAAAACAATGTCTTTAGCGCAAAAATTATATGAGGGAATTGAACTTAAAGATGAAACTGTTGGTTTAATTTCTTATATGAGAACAGACTCAGTAAGATTATCTGACGAGTTTATTAAATCTACTTATGGTTACATTAAAGATAAATTTGGTGAAGAATATATTGGTTATGTTAAAGTTAGCAAAAAGACAGAGAATGTTCAAGATGCTCACGAAGCAATTAGACCAACTAGTATCAATAGAACTCCTGAAACAGTTAAACCTTATTTAACTAATGATGAATATAAATTATATAAAATGATTTATTATCGTGCTTTAGCTAGTTTAATGAAAGATGCTACTACTATCAATACTACTGTTATATTAGATAATAATAATTATCAATTTAAAGCTACTGGACAAATTATTAGTTTTGATGGTTATTTAAAAGTTTATAATGATTATGAAGAAACTAAAGATAAAACTTTACCACCTTTAGAAACTTATAATTCTAATGTATTAGTGTCTAATGAAATAACTAAAGAACAGCATTTTACTAAACCTCCAAGTAGATATACAGAAGCAAAATTAATTGAAGAAATGGAAAAATTAGGTATTGGTAGACCTAGTACATATGCTACAACAATGGAAACATTAAAACAAAGAAATTATGTGACAGTTGAAGATAAAAAATTTATTCCAACTGAAATTGGTATTGAAATAACTGATAAATTACAAGAATGTTTTAGTCACTTAATTAATGTTGAATATACAGCTAATATGGAAAACGATTTAGATAAAATAGCTGAAGGAAAAGAAAATTGGGTAAAAACTTTAAGAGAATTTTATAATGATTTTGAACCTGCTTTAAAAAATGCTTTTGATTTGTTGCCTAAAAAAGAAGCTACTAAAACAGGTGAGGTATGTCCTGAATGTGGTAGTGATTTAGTTATTAGAAAAGGAAAATATGGTGAATTTACAGCTTGTAGTAACTATCCTAATTGTAAATATATTAAACCAAGTGAAGTAAAAGAAATTGTTAACTGTCCTAATTGTGATGGCAAAATAATTGAGAAAAAAAGTAAAAAAGGAAAAGTATTTTATGGATGTAATAATTTTCCTAAATGTAAAACTGCTTTTTGGGATAAACCAATAGATGAAAAATGTCCTAACTGTAATAGTTTGTTAACTATTAAAGGAAAAAGAATAAAATGCTCTAATTGTGACTATATTAAAGAAGATTAAATTCTTCTTTTTTTCTTGACTATATTTTTTAATTTTTGTATACTTTTAGTAGGTGAATAGTATGGAAAGAACATTGAGTTTAGTTTTAGATGATGAAGGTAAATTGAGTTTAACTTTAATGCGTGATGATGCTGTTAAAATAGATGAATTTACTAGTAAGAAATTTGAAAATTCTGATCAAATTAGAGATTATTTTAGAAAACAAATAGATGAATTTTTAGAAAAAAATAAAAATTATATTGATATAGTTTCTAAAAATACTGGAAAAAAATTTAGAGGCAGAATTGTTGTTTTAGAAGCAAGAGAAAATAATAATTCTATAGAATATATTGAAAAAAGAGTACTATATAAAAAACATTTAGTAGCATTTAAGGAATTAGTTAAAGATAAAAATACAATGAAAAGATTTTTACAATTAGAACGAATTGGTTATAATGAACGTGGTTTTAGAAAATTAATTTCACAACATTTATGTCATGAAATTAAATATACAAATTATCGTGTCGTTAGTCAAACTGATTTTTTAAAAAAAGAATTAAAAAAAGATAAAAATAATTTTTATGATATATTAAGAATTATAATTAAAGCTTATGAAATTGAAAGAAAATATAGAAAATTAAAAACAATTGATGCATTGTATAAAGACTATCAAAATAAAAAGAAATCTTCACAAGTTGAACAAAGAAAAACCATAATTGATGATGAAATGACATTTCAAAAAGAATCTCTTTCTGCTAAAACAGGAATAATAGAAGATAATGATAAATTATATATAATTATTGATGGGCAATATATTCCAATAGAAGAAGCTCCAGATATAGATGAACTAAATAAATACGATACAGATTTTAGACCAGATGGGTTAGGTCCAAATGAAAGAATTAGATGATTTCTATAAATATTTAGAAAACAAAGGATATTCTAATAATACCATTTTAAGTTATCAAAAAGATTTAAATCAGTTTAAAGATTATTGTAAAAATATTAGTATAAAAAAAATTGATTATAATTTTATTAGATCATATTTACAATTTTTACACAACAAAAAATACACTAACAAAAGTATTGCTAGGCATATAAGCAGTTTAAAAAGTTTTTTTAAATATTTGACTAAAACTGAAGTTATTAAAGAAAATCCTTGTTTATTAATTAGTAATCCTAAAATAGAAAAAAAATTGCCTAATTACATTAATTATAATGATTTAGAAGTATTATTTAGTATACCTGACAAAAATGATGTATTGGGTTTGAGAAATTTACTTATTTTAGAGCTTTTATATTCATGTGGTGTACGTGTTAGTGAATTAGTTAATATTAAAATAAGTGATATTGATTTTAGTAATAATCGTATTCTTATTTTAGGTAAAGGTAATAAAGAAAGATTTGTTTTATATGGTAAAGTATGTAGTAATTTATTAAAAGAATATTTAAATAAAAGTAGAAGTAAATTAAATAAAGATAGTGATTATTTATTATTAAATAAATTTGGTAATAAAATAACTGATAGAGCTATTAGAATGATTATTGATGATATTGTTAAAAAAAGTAGTTTAAAATTAAATATATCACCCCATACTTTAAGACATACTTTCGCAACTCATTTATTAAATGAAGGGGCCGATTTGAAAATTGTTCAGGAGTTATTAGGTCATGAAAATATATCTACTACTGGTATATATACTCATGTTTCTAATGAACATTTAAGAAAAGTTTATTTAGATGCTCATCCTAGAGCTAGGAGGTAGTTATGGCAAAATTATATTTTAATTATGGAGCAATGAGTGCTGGTAAAACAATTGAAGTAATTGAAACAGCCTATAAATATAATTCAAGAGGGATGCACGCTTTATTAATTAAACCATCTATAGATACAAAAGGAAATGATTCAGTTACATCAAGAATTGGGATGTCAAAAGAAGTTGATATTGTTTTAAAACCAGAAGATAGTTTAATTGAATATATTAAAAAATATGATAATTTGACTTGTTTAGTAATTGATGAAGCTCAATTTTTAACAGAAAAACAAGTTTACGAATTAGTAATTATAACTAAAAACTTTGATATTCCAGCTATATGTTATGGTTTAAAAGTTGATTTTAAAGGTAATTTATTTAAAGGAAGTGAGGCTTTAATAAGATATGCAGACTCTTTAAATGAATTAGTAGCTATTTGTGATTGCGGTAAAAAAGCTAGATTTAATGCAAGAAAAGTAAATGGGGAATATGTTTATGATGGAGAACAGGTATTAATAGGTGCAGATGAATCATATGATCCGTTATGTGAGACTTGTTTTTTGAATAAAGTTTTAATACCTCATTCTAAAGAATTTCAGAAAATATTGAAAAGGGGTTAATTATGAAAAAGATTATATTTTTAATTGTTACGTTTTTATTTAGTATTAGTGTTGTTTCAGCTAAAAATAATATTTATAGTATTGATATAAAAGTTTATTTAGATGAAGAAGGAAATGCTGATATAGAAGAAATTTGGAATGTTAAAGGCTCTGATGGAACTGAATGGTATAAAGTTTTAAATAACCTGGGTAATATGGAATTATCTAACTATAAAGTTTATATGGATGGTAATTTATTAAATTATAAAGAATGGGATGTTGATGAATCATTAAGTGAAAAAAAAGGATATTATGGTATTAATAAAACTTATGATGGATTAGAATTATGTTTTGGTAAATATGATTATAATAAACATACATTTAAATTAGAATATGAATTAAGTAATTTTATATTTAATACTGATGATGCTCAAGTTATTTATTATAATTTTATAGATAAATTATCTAATGTTAATTTTGATAGTTTTACATTAGAAATATCAAGTTTTTATGAATTTCCTGATACATTAGATGTTTGGGGTTACGGATATAAAGGATATGCTTATGTTTATGATGGAAAAATATATATGTCAAATGAATCAGATATGAATGGTAATTATGCTGTTTTATTAGCTAAATTTCCTTTGAATACTTTTAATACTACTAATAAAACTAAATATGATACATTTGAAGAAGTTTATAATATAGCAGAACAAGGTACTTTTGATTATGATTATTCTAATAATACATTTGGCATTTTAGATTTTATATTTGGCATTTTAAATATTTTATTATGCTTTCTTCCATTTATAATTGTTTATTTAATAGCACGCAGTACTTTATATGGATATAAAGATAATAAAGTAATTAATAAAAAAAATACACCATTATTTAGAGATATTCCTTGTAATAAAGATATTTATTATGCTAATGCATTGGCTAGTTTAAATAAATGGTCAAAATCTTCTGCAAGTATTTTAGGAGCAATATTATTAAAATGGATTAGAGAAAATAAAGTTCAAATATTAAAAGAAAAATCTACTAAAATTGTTCTTAATAAAGATATCAAATTAGATATCAAAGAAGAACAAGAATTATATGATATGATGTATAAAGCTAGTGTTGATGGAATATTAGAATCCAAAGAATTAGAAAAGTGGGCTAAAAATAATTATAGTAAATATTTAAATTTATTTGATAAAATTAAAAATAATAAGATTAGAGAATTAAAAGAACAAGGTCATATTTATAAAAGAACTAATCGCAAAGAATGTAAATACCAAAATGTCATGGATGATATTTTATATGAAGATTCTAAAAAGTTATATGGTTTAAAATTGTTTTTAGAAGAATTTTCTTCTATTGACACAAAAGAAGCTATTGAAGTTAAACTATGGGATGAATATTTAATGTTTGCTTATATATTTGGTATAGCTGATAAAGTAGCTAAACAATTTAAAAATTTATATCCTGAATATGTTGAAAACTTAGATAATGTTGATTTTGATACTATTATATTTTTAAATACTATTTCAACTAGATCAGTATCTGCAGCTTCAACTGCAAGAAGTAGAGCAGAGTCTTATTCATCTGGCGGTGGTGGATTCTCATCAGGTGGCGGAGGAGGAGGTTCCTTCGGTGGTGGTGGCGGTGGAAGCCGTTAATAGACCTTTTTGTACACGTGTAATAGGTGTTTAAAATAAAAAATAATATATATTTAATTTAAGATAATAAAGGTATCAAATAATAGAAGGGAGAAAAAATATGAAAAATAAAAAAAACGGTTTTACATTAATAGAATTATTAGCTGTAATTGTAATATTAGCAATCGTCGCTTTAATTGCAATACCTATTGTTTTAGATATAATAGATGATGCAAGGATATCTGCCGGTAATTCAGAAGCATACATGATATTAAGTAGTATAAATAATTATTGTGAAAGTGAAGAAATGAAATATCAAATAGATAATAGTTATGACAAAATATGTACCTCAAGTATGAATGTAGGTAATGTAAAAGATATGATTAATTTAGGGAATGCTGAAATAAAAGAAATAGCATATGATGGAGAAAAATTAACAACATTAGTTATAGAAAGTAATAATCATAAATTTACATTATGTCCAAGTGGCACATTTGCTATGGATGATGAGAAGTGTGATGGCGAAGTTGGATTAGTAGGAATTTCAATGTTAGAAAAAACTAAAGAATTAGTATATGAAAATGAGACATGTAAAACAGATGGAACAACATATCAATACATGGGTGGCTGTTATTTAAAAGGGAATCCAAATAATAATTACATTTGGTATTCCGGATTCTTATGGCGTATCATGGGAATAAATGCTGATAAAGAATCAGTAAAATTAATATTAGATGAAAGCGTAACAGCAATTCCTTATCATGAGGGTAGTTCAAATTGGAACGGAAGTTATGCTAAAGATTGGTTAAATAATTATTTTTATAAAAGATTAAAAGGAAATAACATAATAAAAGAAGTAACATGGTGTAGTGAAACTATCACGAATGAAAATAGTGCAAGAACAGAATGCACAACGAATTTGTCAACTGCCTATGTAGGTTTAATAACATTAGATGAATATAATTTAGCAGGAGGATCAAGTTCATATTTAAATATGGGTCAATATCAATGGACAATGACACCATATGATGATTATTATGTATGGGACATTAGCAACGATGGCAACACCTATTTTTATGGAGCTTCCGATAAAGGTGGATTGCGTGCTGTTATAAATGTAAAACTTGATGCCACAATTACCGGTGGAAATGGTACTTTAGGAGAAATTTGGAGTAGTGAATCTGGACCATATATTTTAAATGAAGTTAAAAATATTGAAATAACAGGAAAATTAAATGAAAAATCAACAAGTGGTGAATATGTATTATTTGCTGGTAAGAAATATCGAGTAGTAGATAAAGATAGTGATGGTAATACAAAATTAATATTAGATGGGTACTATGAAGAAAAAGATGATATTCCATATACTATGAAATATGGTAACGATAATTTGTTTACAAAAACCCAAGGAATTGGATTGAAACTAAATATAGATGTGTTAGATTGGTTAATCGCAAACAGTGATACAGAAAATAGGAATAAATTAGTAGTAGACTACACTTGGTATCAAAACAATTTTGAGTATGGTGATAGCTATACAATTTCATTAGAAGAAACAAACCCAACAAGAAGTGTAAATTCAACGATAGGATTAATAAGAGTCGGCGAAATGCTATCTGGACAAAGCAGTAGTGTATTGACTAAAGGTTATACAACAACAAGCAATTTTAATAATATATCTACCTATTGGACAATGACACCAGATACAACTAGTTCTAGTGCATGGGCTGTTGCCTATGATGGTAATGCTTTCAAAAATGGTGTGTCTAGTATTTATAGTATTCGTCCCGTTATAGTCGTAACCGCTGATATCACAATTACAAAAGGTAATGGCACTTGGAGTAACCCATATGAAATATAAAATAGAAAGAAATATGTAAAAAGAATAAATTTTATTCTTTTTTTATTGCATATATGCTATAATTTAAGTGTGTTAGATAATGAGGAGGGCAAGATATATGACACAATATGTTTATTCTTTTAGCGAAGGAAACAAGGACATGAAAAATCTATTAGGCGGTAAAGGTGCCAACTTAGCAGAAATGAAAAGTATAGGATTACCTGTTCCTGATGGATTTACAGTTACAACAGAAGCTTGTAATAAATACTATGCTGATGGTGAAAAAATAGCTGATGAAGTTATTGATCAAATTATGACTAAATTAGCTAATTTAGAAAAAACATCAGGTAAAAAAATGGGTGATTTGAATAATCCATTATTAGTTTCAGTTAGAAGTGGTGCTAGAGCCAGTATGCCTGGTATGATGGATACTGTGCTTAATTTAGGATTAAATGATGAAGTAGCTAAAAACTTTAGTGAAAAAATAAATAATCCTAGATTTGTTTATGATTCATATAGAAGATTTATTCAAATGTTTGCAGATGTTGTAAAAGGTTATCCAAAATCTAGTTTTGAAAGAGTCTTAGATGAATTTAAAGAAAATAAAGGTGTTTCATATGATACAGATTTAAACGCTGATGATATGAAAAAAATTACTAAAAAATTTAAAGATATTTACAAAGATTTAGCTGGTGAAGAATTTCCACAAGATCCTAAAGTTCAATTAATTGAAGCAGTTACTGCTGTATTTAGATCTTGGAATAATGAAAGAGCTATCATTTATAGAAGAATGAATGATATTCCAGGTAGTTGGGGAACTGCTGTTAATGTTCAGGAAATGGTTTATGGTAATAGTGGAGATAATTCAGGTACTGGTGTTGCATTTACAAGAAATCCTGCTACTGGAGAAAATAAATTATATGGTGAATATTTGATTAATGCACAAGGAGAAGATGTTGTTGCAGGTATTAGAACACCACAACCAATTTCTACTTTAAAAGAAGTAATGCCCGATGTTTATAAACAATTTAGTGAAATAGCTAAAACATTAGAAAATCATTATAAAGATATGCAAGATATGGAATTTACTATTGAAAACGGTAAACTATTTATGTTACAAACAAGAAATGGTAAGAGAACTGCTCATGCTGCTTTAAAAGTTGCTGTTGATTTAGTAAATGAAGGTATGATTACTCCAAAAGAAGCTTTACTAAAAGTTGAACCAAGACAATTAGATCAATTATTACATCCAATGTTTGATAACGATGCATTAAAGAATGCTAAAGTTATTGCTAAAGGATTAGCGGCTTCACCTGGAGCAGGTGCTGGTAAAATTTATTTTACTGCAAGTGATGTAAGTGCAGCTAAAAAAAGAGGAGAAGAAACTTTGTTAGTAAGATTAGAAACTTCACCTGAAGATATTCAAGGTATGAATGATGCTAATGGTATTTTAACTATTAGAGGTGGAATGACATCACATGCTGCTGTTGTTGCTCGTGGTATGGGTAGATGTTGTGTTTCTGGATGTTGTGAATTAATAATTGATGAAGAAAATAAAACTTTAAAAACTAAAGATGGTTTAGTATTTAAAGAAGGAGAGTATTTATCTATCGATGGAACTACTGGTAATGTTTATGGTGAAAATGTTAAAACAGTTGAAGCTAGTATCAGTGGTGATTTTGAAACATTTATGAAATGGGCTGATGAAACTAGAAAATTAAAAGTTAGAGCTAATGCTGATACACCAAAAGATGCAATTCAAGCTAGAAAGTTTGGGGCTGAAGGCATTGGATTATGTCGTACTGAACACATGTTCTTTGAAACAGATAGAATCTTTAACTTTAGAAGAATGATTTTAGCTGATACTTTAGAACAAAGAGAAGAAGCTCTAGAAAAAATATTACCTTATCAAAGAGATGATTTTGAAAAATTGTTTGAAGCGATGGAAGGAGATCCTGTTGTTATTAGATATCTAGATCCACCATTACATGAATTTTTACCTCACACTAAAGAAGAAATGGAACCATTAGCTAAAAGTTTAAATATTACTTTAGAAACTATTCAAAATAGAATTGATGCTTTAAAAGAATTTAATCCAATGATGGGACATCGTGGTTGTAGATTAGCAATTACTTATCCAGAAATTGCTAAAATGCAAACTAAAGCTGTTATTGAAGCAGCCATCAACGTAAATAAAAAAGGAATGAATGTTACTCCTGAAATAATGATACCATTAGTTGGTGATGTTAAAGAATTAGAATATGTTAAAAAAGTTGTAGTTGAAACAGCAGATAATATTTTAAAAGAAAACAATGTTAAAATGAAATATGAAATTGGTACAATGATTGAAATACCAAGAGCCGCTTTAACTGCTGATGAAATTGCAAAACAAGCTGAATTCTTTAGTTTTGGAACAAATGATTTAACACAAATGACTTATGGTTTTTCAAGAGATGATGCTGGTAAATTTTTAAATGATTATTATGATAAAAAGATATTTGAAAATGATCCATTTGCTAAATTAGATCAAACTGGGGTTGGTCAATTAGTTGAAATGGCGGTACGTAAAGGTAAATCAACTAGACCAGATATCACTTTAGGTATATGTGGCGAACACGGAGGAGAACCATCTAGTGTTGAATTCTGTCATAAAGTTGGATTAAATTATGTATCTTGTTCTCCGTTTAGAGTGCCAATTGCAAGATTAGCTGCTGCCCAAGCAGTTGTAAAAGAGACAATATAATTGTCTTTTTTTATATAAATATTTTGTAAATTCTAAAAAAATTAACATATATTTTATTTGAACTAATTCTATATTATTTTAAATTTGACAAATATAATTATTAATGTTATTATTGTACAGCACAAAGGAGAGTTTACATATATGAATTTTAGTTATAAAGAAGCAGTCTTATCTAAAACAATAAGAAAATATGTTGTAAAAAATGGAAAAATAAATATATTTTATTTGGACGAATCTGTTGATATTATGCCGTATACTATTGAAAATGAAGAAAAAATACAACAAATGATGATTTTGCAAGCACTAGAAAGAAAAAATAGTAACATTGATGAAACAATAGCAACTGATGCAACTGATTTTTATAACAAATTAACTGCAAATGTACTTTTTGATTTGACTTCACTATTTGGAGTTACTTTCACAAGTATTGAAGAATTACATATTTTGTTAAATTGTGGAATAGCATTTTTAGCTGGTATTACTATTAATAATGGAATAGAATATATTTCTAATTTAAAAAAATTAGAAGAATTAGCAAAATATGATATTTTTTTAACAATTAGATTAGAGTTAGATCAATATCCACAATTATTAGATAGGTTTAAAAAATTAAGAAAAAGATTAAGCATAAATACAATTGACAATTATTCGTTAAAAGAAATTGAAAAAATTAGAGAAAATTTAGAAATTTTACAATTACAAGATAGTATTGCGTCAAAAGTGAAAGTTTTAAATAGTGGAAATCATAGTGTATAATAATACCAATATTAACTATTGTTCTTGAATTATATATTTAAAAATGATAAAATTAAATTGGGTGATAAAATGAAAATATTATGTTTAGGCCATGCTACCTATGACATTACATTACCATTAGATGAATATCCAATTGAAAACACAAAAAACAGGGTACAAGAAAGAATAGAATGTGGTGGTGGTCCTGCTAGTACTGCTGCTTATTTATTAGGTAAATGGGGGGCTAATGTATATTTTGCTGGTATAGTTGGTAATGATTTTTATGGTCATAAAATAAAAGAGGAGTTTGAAAGTGCCAATGTTAATACAACATATTTAGAATTAAAAGATAATCATAGCACGACATCTAGTTTTGTTTTAGCTAATAAACAAAATGGTTCAAGGACAACCTTTGCTTATAAGCCCAAAAAAGTTGAAATGAATAAATTTGAATTAGATTTTGATCCTGATGTTATTTTAATTGATGGGCAAGAATATGAAATGAGTAAATATTTATTGAATAAGTATCCTAATTCATTAACTATTATAGATGCAGGTAGAGATACTAACGAAGTAATTGAATTGTGTAAAATGGTTAAATGGGTTGCTTGTTCAAAAGATTTTGCAGAAAAAGTTACTAATATGGAAATAAATTACGATAATTTTGAAACACTTAAAAATATTTATTCAAAGTTAAAAGAATTATTTCAAAATGAAGTGGTTATAACATTAGAAGATAACGGCTGTTTGTATAATTATGAAATTATTAAATCAGTTAAATTAAAATCAATTGATTCTACTGGAGCTGGTGACATATTCCATGGAGCTTTAACATATTATTTAGCTAATGGATATGATCCTAAATTTGCTCTACAACTTGCTAATTATGCAGGTGCTATTTCAGTTAGTAGAGTTGGTACTAGAAATTCAATTCCTTTAAAAGAAGAGATGGAAGCAGTATATAATGAATTTAAATAATTTAATATTTATTGATAATTTACCATCTTTAGATTTGCATGGTTTTGATCGTGAAACAGCTAAAGTTGCAATTAATGATTTTATTAATGATAATATTAAAATGAAAAATAAATTTGTTGTTATAATTCATGGAATTGGTAGTGGAATATTAAAAAATACGACTCAAAAAACATTATTGCATAATAAGAATGTAATAGAGTTTAAAATACATCCTTTTAATATAGGATGTACTTTGGTTAATATTAATTTGACAAAATAAAAAAACATGCTATAATATATGGCACAACGGAGGAATATTAGATATTTATCTAATTTGACAAATAAAATAAATTATGGTAGTATATAGCCGTAAAAAGAGGGGGAATTTATATGTACGAAGAAAGAAGAAATACATTTAGTGTAAGAGACATTGTATTACAATTGTTAATGGTTATATTGTTTACTTTAATCATGATTTGGTTATTCCCAACAAAAAGTTATTTAAAAGATAATTTTGTAGGAAAAGAAGAATTACAAAGTGAAATAAGTGAACAATTACAATCAATTTATGGTAGATTATTTGCTGATAATATTGAAAGTATGCGTGATGCAGCTCAAGGATATTTCACAAATTCTAGATTGCCACAAAAAATTGGTGATTCTGTTACTTTAACTTTAGGAGAAATGCTAGATAAAAAATTAGTATTATCATTTAAAGATAGTAACAACGAAACATGTGATATTAATAAATCATATGTCAAAGTTACTAAAATGAATGATGAATATCAAATGAAAGTTCAATTATCATGTTCAGATTATGAAGATTATATCATAGTTTATATGGGATGTTATGATTATTGTGATTCTGATTTATGTATTAAAGATGAAACACCTACAACTCCATCTAAACCTGATAAACCAACAAATCCAGATCCAGAAACTCCAGTTGTAAACAAAAAATATGAATATGAATATCGTTTAGATGTTCAAAATACTTATTCTAATTGGGGTCCATGGTCAGCATGGTCAAAAAATAAAGTTTCAGCTAATAATTTAAGACAAGTTGAAATTAAGACTGAAGAAGAGATAACTGGTTATAGAACTGAAACTTATATTGATTATGAAACAGTAATTGAATATCAAACAAAAACTACTCAAGTTCAAACTGGTACTAGACCTGTTCCAAATGGTACATATGTTGTTGATTCTAGACCAGCAACTCCTAGTACTTCAGGTGGTGGATATGGAAGTTGGGTATATCAAGGATATATAACTTCTAAATCAGCTTTATCAAGTAGTAATACTGTAAGATATGATTATGTTAGTCATAAAACAACTGTTGATTGTTCTAATGTTTGTCAAAATGTTACAGTTTATACATATAAAAAATATACAAGATCATATAATAGTGGTTCTACAACATATTCTTGTCCATCTGGATACTCATTAGAAGGTACAAATTGTGTTAAAAGAGAAACAAAATATACTTATGAACCTATTTATGAAACAGTAACTACTACAGTTCCAGTTGAAGTAAAAAAACCAGTAGAAAAAACAAGACAAGTTCCAATTAAAGAAAATGTTAAATATTATAGATATAGAACTCGTAAACAATTGACTGTTGCAGGTACTTATTATAAATGGAGTAGAAGTAAAAACGATAAAAACTTATTAGATCAAGGTTACTATTTAACAGGAAACAAAAGAGAAGTGTAAACTTACTTCTTTTTTGTTTGACTTTTAATAATGTTTATGCTAAAATTAAAGAGAATAGAGGAGAGTCGAGGTGGATAAGAAATGAAAGATAATTATCTATTTGAATATGTTAATGAAAATGAATTTAGGAAATATGAAAGATCATTAAAAAAATATAATATGTTAGCATATAAAAAATTGTATTTTTCATATTATCCATCATTTAAAGAAGGCAACTTTTTAGGAGAAATTGTTTCAACTAATGAACAAAATAACTCTAAAAATTATGAATTAAAATTACCAACAGATATTATGTTTTCAAAAGTACATGGTGATATAAAATTACATTATACAGTTTATTTTAATGAAAAAATAGTAATGTTAGATAAAATAACACCAAAAGGAATTTTAGGGGAAGGACATCAATCAGAATTGACAACATATAAAGGTGTTATGGTATCTAAAGAAAATCAAGAAAAAGACATGTTTAAAATAAATTTATTAAAAATGTTACAAAAATAAACACTAGATGATAGATACATCTAGTATTTTTGTACAAAAAAACAACCAATAAAGGTTGATATTTATGCTTATTGATTATAAAGAAACAAATACAACAACCATTAAGTATATAATTTATAGGTAATAATAACTACTAGCTATTTACACTACTATTTTAATAAAATACATCAAAAAAATGATAGATTTAGCATATTTTGTGTTATAATAACTATACCCAAAAAGAGAAGTTTTGAATTATGTATAGATGTTAAAATATGCTGTTGCAAGAAAAAGTGTTTGTGCAAGAAGTTTATTAAAAATTTATATTTATTGTTTTTATAAAAAAAGGAGGAAATTTTAATGTTTGGATTGATTAGTACAAAAAATTTATATGTTGTAAAATTAGATTTAGTAACTGATTATAGACAATTGAATCATTTTGAAGGCAAATATAGATTAGCGGGGAATCCAAGATTCGCTTTAGCTAAAAAAATTGATTTTAATTATATAGATATTTTTACTGGAACAAAATATTCAGATTTAGTTTTTCCAGGAGAAGAAATTGTTATCCAATCTAGAGCGATACTAACATCAAAAAAATATATTACAAAAAAAGTAGCAAATATTATATTACAAGAAATTAGGCATGATTATTTAGATGATAAAAAATTAATAAAAGAATATAAATAAAATATAGTAATTTATATGATAAAAAAATAGTTAAAAATTTAATTCCAAATGATTTAAATTTTTAACTATTTTTAAATTTAATAACGACAAAACTATTAATAAAAGTTTATAAAGTCTTTATATTATAACACTATTTTTATAGTTTTATAATTTATCCTATTGGTGCGGATGAAGGGACTTGAACCCCCATGCCATAAGGCGCTAGATCCTAAGTCTAGTGCGTCTGCCAATTTCGCCACATCCGCATAAAGTGGTGGACCCTGTAGGACTCGAACCTACGACCGCCCGGTTATGAGCCGGATGCTCTAACCAACTGAGCTAAGGGTCCATGTACCAACTGATACTTCAATATAATAACATATTTATATATAATATGCAATATATTTTTAAAAATTTTTAATTTTTTTTAAAATTTGACAAAATTAAAAAAAATGTTATAATATATGGCAACAACTGAGGAAAATTAGAAATTTTATCTAATTTGACAAACATATTTGTTTGTGGTAGTATATATGCCATAAAAAAAGAGGGGGAATTTATATGGAAAAAAATTATTATGAATTATTAGGCGTTTCAAAAGAAGCATCAACAGAAGAAATATGCGATGCATTTATGAAATTATCTAAAGAAAAATATCCTGATGGTTTCGGTGAAACTGATCAAGCAAAAAAAGAAGAATTTGGATTTGTATACGATGCATTCAAAACATTAACTGATGAAGAAACAAGAGCTGAATATGATAAAACATTAGAAAAAAGTGTTGTTAAAAATTTAAAAGTTAATGAAAATGCTAAAGAAAGACTAAAAAACGAAAATGTTAAACTTGTTGCTATGTTGACAACTGGTGTATTAGTTGCTACTTTTCTTGGAAACTTATTTGGTAATGCTGTAAGTAATTGGTTTGGTAATAAAAATTCGAACAATTCTGAAGTTAATAATTCTACTTCAGTTGTTAGTGAAGTTGATAATACTGAACCAATCGTAGATGAAAAATTATTAACAGCTGAAAATTTTGAAGAAAAAGTTCAAGAAATTTTAACTGATAATCAATCGAAAGGTTTAAATATAGATCCAACATTTATTAGATCTGCCTTATTTATTACTAATATTGACTATTTAGATCAAGAAGATATTAAAAAATTATATGGTAATACAGATTTAAATATGATTGAAGAAATTCAAAATATGTATAATTATACTTCTGCTGTAGGTACTCATAATAACAATGTTGCATTAGGTCAAGAAGAAGGTCAATATATTGCTTTATCAGACTTAGCTTATGATGAGCAAGATAAACTTATCTTAAGAGAATTAGATCAAGAATTTGTTGATTTAGTAAATGATTTAAAAAATCAAAGTATGACTGATGAACAATTTCAAGCTTCATTTAAATATATTACTGAATTTTATACAGGAAAAAGTCCATTAGTTACTGATGGTGTAGAATATGATAATTATTCTTTAACATCAGGTGCTGGTTTATTATCTGAACAATATTGGCCAATGTTTTCTGTAAATTATGCTAGTAGTAAATTCATTACTAAAGAAAATATGATTGACATTAAAACTTTATCTGAAGGAACAGAAGAACAACCTGCAGTTATTAATGGTTCTAAATATTTAGGGGCTATTATCAATCATGAATCATTAGCTTGTTTAGAAGAAGAAAAAACTTTAACAAAAACGCAATAATGCGTTTTTTGTTTTATTTTATACCTTATTATGATATAATAGTAACAGGTGATTAAATATGAAATTATATAATACTTTAAACAAAAAAATAGAAGAATTTAAACCATATAATGAAAATATGGTAAATATGTATACTTGTGGTCCTACAGTTTATCATTATGCACATATTGGAAATTTAAGAACTTACATATTTGAAGATATTTTAGAAAAAGGATTAGAATATGTTGGTTATAATGTAAAAAGATGTATGAATATTACTGATGTTGGCCATATGTCTAGTGATGCTGATACAGGTGAAGATAAAATGATTAAAGGTGCTCAAAGAGAACATAAAACAGTATATGAAATAGCTGATTTTTATACTAAAGCTTTTTTTGAGGATTGTGATAAATTAAATATCAGAAAACCTAAAATTGTTGAAAAAGCATCAGATCATATAGATGTTTATATTAAAATGATTACGAAATTATTGGCTGATGGCTATGCATATATATCAAATGGAAATGTTTATTTTGATATTTCTAAAGCCAAAGATTATTATAAATTATCTGGTAAAAATCCAGACGAATTATTGATTGGTGCAAGAGATGATGTTGAGGAAGATATACATAAAAAAAATCCTTATGATTTTGGATTGTGGTTTACAATTAGTAAATTTGAAAATCAAGCCATGAAATGGGATAGTCCATGGGGTGTAGGTTATCCAGGTTGGCATATTGAATGTTCAGGTCTATCAATTAATTATTTAGGTGAATTTTTAGATATTCATTGTGGTGGTGTAGATAATATATTTCCACATCATACTAATGAAATAGCCCAATCAGAAGCTTATCTAGGCCATAAATGGTGTAATTATTGGTTACATGGTGAACATTTAAATGATGTTACAGGCAAAATGAGTAAATCTAAAGGAGAATTTTTAACTGTTTCATTATTGGAAAGTAAAGGTTATAATCCTTTAGCATATAGATTTTTCTGTCTTCAATCACATTATCGTAATCAATTAGTATTTACTTATGATGCATTAGATAAAGCTACTAGTACTTATAATAAATTATTAAATAAAATTAAAAATATTAAAGATGATGGAAATGTTGATAATGATATAGTAAAAAAATATCAAGACAAATTTAAAGATGCAATAAGTAATGATTTGAATACTTCTTTAATGTTAACTTGTTTATATGATATATTAAAAGAAGATACAACAGATAAAACTAAATTAGAAATAATTAAAGATTATGATAAAGTTTTATCATTAAATTTATTAAATAATGAAAAAAAATTAGATGAAGAATTAATAAAATATATTAATGAAAAATTAGAAGAAAGAAAGTTAGCTAAACAGAATAAAGATTATGAAAAAGCTGATAATATAAGAAAAGAATTAGAAAGTAAAAATATTAAAATAAAAGATACCAGAGAAGGTACAATATACGAGGTGATTTAATGGATTTATTCATATATTACGGATTAGGATTATTAGGTTTAATAATTGTATTATGGGCACAATTTAATGTGACAGGTAATTATAAAAAATATAGAGGATATAAAGTAAAATCTAATTTAACTGGTCAAGAAGTGGCTAGAAAAATATTAGACGCAAATGGCTTAAAAGATGTTTATGTAGTTGAAACTAAAGGTGAATTAACAGATCATTATGATCCTTCTAGAAAAGTTGTTAGATTATCTAGTGCAATTTTCCATGAAGAATCTATTTCTTCCGTTGGTGTTGCTGCTCATGAATGTGGTCATGCTATTCAAGATAAAGAAGGATATACTTTTATGAGAATTAGATCTGCTTTAGTGCCTTTTGTAAATTTAATTTCATATCTAGGTTATTTTGGATTAATTATATCTATATTTGCAGGGTTAACTGGTTATTTAAAAATAAGTATCTTAATTTTAGGTGTCACTATTTTATTCCAATTAGTTACATTACCAGTTGAATTTGATGCTTCTAAGCGAGCAAAAGAACAATTAATTTCTTTAGGTTTAATTGACGATAATGAGCATGAACAAGTAAGCAAAGTCTTATTTGCCGCTGCTATGACATATGTAGCAGGGTTAATTTCTAACTTACTACAATTATTAAGATTAGTTTTAATATTAAATGATCGAGACTAGTGGATTATTAGTTGTTAATAAATCAAAAGATGTAACAAGTAGAGATGTAGTTAATGAAGTATCAAAAATATTTAAAACTAAAAAAATAGGTCATACTGGAACATTAGATCCTATTGCTACTGGTGTTTTAGTTTTAACTATCAATAAAGCTACTAAATTAAGTGAAATAATAACTAGTGAAGAAAAAGTTTATCAAGCAGAAGTTGTTTTAGGTATAAAAACAGATACTTTAGATATAACTGGAAATGTTTTAGAAGAATATAATACAAACTATAAAAAAGAAGAAATTGTTAAAGTATTAAATTCTTTTATTGGATCATATAATCAAGAAGTACCTATTTATTCTGCTGTTAAAATAAATGGTAAAAAATTATATGAATACGCTAGAAATAATGAAGAAGTTACTTTACCTAAAAGAATGGTGACTATTAAAGAAATTAAATTAGATGAATTAAATTATATTGATAACAAAACAGTATTTAAATTTACTTGTAAAGTGAGTAAAGGAACTTATATTAGAAGTTTAATTAATGATATTGCAACCAAATTAAATACTATTGGAACAATGAAAAATTTAATAAGAATAGAACAAGGTAATTTTAACATTAAAAATTCTTATACTTTAGAAGATATTAAAAATAATAACTATAAAATAATACTAATTAAAGAAGCTTTAAAAGATTATTTTACTGTAAAAGTAGATGATAAATTAAAATTTAAAGTTATGAATGGTCAAATATTAGATAATATTTATAATCAAGAATATGTATTATTTATCGATGATGATGTAATTGGACTATATAAAGAAGAAGGAAATAAATTAAAACCTTATAAAATGTTTATTTAACTCTTTACTTTTTATTAAATATAGTGTATTATTAAATAGTACTTATTTCTAGGAATTAAATCTTCTCCGGTTTATTTCTTGGATTTGAGCAAATATATAAGAAAGGAGATTTATAAAATGGCTTTAACAAAAGAAAGAAAAGCAGAATTAGTTAAGAAATTTGGTAAAAATGAACAAGATACTGGTAGTATTGAAGTTCAAATTGCTATCTTAACTGATGAAATAAACACTTTAACTGAACATTTAAAAGAACACGATCATGATTTCCATTCAAGACGTGGTTTACTTAAAAAAGTAGGTCAAAGAAGAAGTTTATTAAATTACTTATTGAAACATGATGTAACAAGATACAGAAAAGTAATTAAAGAATTAAATTTAAGAAAGTAGGCACTCTTTTTAAGTGCCTTTTTTATTAGGAGGAATTATGAAGAGAACATTTGAATTAGATTTTAGAGGAAGAAAGATTATAGTTGAAAATGGCGAGCTTGCTAAACAAGCACATGGATCAATATTAGTAAGATATGGTGATACAGTTGTTTTATCAACTGTTGTTATGTCTAAAAATGTTAATTTATTAGCTGATTTTTTTCCATTAACAGTTTTATATAATGAAAAATTATATTCAGTAGGTAAAATACCAGGTGGATTTATTAAAAGAGAAGGAAGACCTACTGAAAACGCTACTTTAGCTGCTCGTATGATCGATAGACCAATGAGACCTTTATTTCCAGAAGATTTTAAAAATGAAGTCCAAATCGTAAATACTGTTTTATCAGTTGATCAAGATAATAGCCCTGAAATAACTGCTTTATTTGGTTCTTCTTTAGCTACTTGTATAAGTCAAGTACCATTCAATGGTCCAGTAGCTGGAGTTAAAGTTGGAAGAGTTGATGGTAAATTTATTATTAATCCAACTGTTGAAGAAACTGAAAAATCTGATATAGATTTAACTGTATCTGGAACTAAAGAAGCAATTAATATGGTTGAAGCAGGGGCTAAAGAAGTTAGTGAAGAAGATATGTTAGAAGCTTTAATGTTTGGTCATGAAGCAATTAAAGAATTAATTGAATTTCAAGAAAAAATAATTGAAGAAATAGGTGTAGAAAAATATGATTATCCTAAATTAGAAATATCTTTAGAATTAACTAATGAAGTAACTGATTTAATTAAGGATGATATTGATAAAGCTCTAAGAATTAAAGATAAGTTAGAAAAATATGCTAAATTAGATGAAATAAAAGAAAATTTATTAGAAAAATATACTGACGAATCTTTAAAAGAAGATGAATTAAAAGAATTATTAACTAAGGTAGCTAATATATTTGAAAATGTTAAATATGAAGTATTTAGAAATATTGTAGTTAAAGAAAAAATAAGAGCTGATGGTAGAAAAATGACAGAAATAAGACCTTTATCTACTGCTATTGATTTATTACCTAGAACTCATGGTTCAGCTTTATTTACAAGAGGAGAAACACAAAGTTTATCTGTAACTACTTTAGGTGCTTTAGGTGAACACCAAATATTGGATGGATTAGGAATTGAAGATTCTAAAAGATTTATATTACATTACAATTTCCCTCAATTTTCAGTTGGAGAAACAGGAAGATATGGCGCTCCTGGTAGAAGAGAAATTGGACATGGTGCTTTAGGTGAAAGAGCTTTATTACAAGTAATACCTTCTGAAGAAGAATTCCCTTATACAATAAGAGTTGTATCTGAAATATTGGAATCTAATGGTAGTAGTAGCCAAGCAAGTATTTGTGCAGGTTGTATGAGTTTAATGGCAGCTGGTGTACCTATTAAAGCTCCAGTAGCCGGTATTGCTATGGGATTAATTACAAGTGGGGACGATTATACTATTTTAACTGATATTCAAGGATTAGAAGATCATTTAGGAGACATGGACTTTAAAGTAGCAGGTACTAAAAATGGTATTTGTGCATTACAAATGGATATTAAAATAAAAGGTATAACTAAACAAATTCTAAAAGAAGCTTTAGCGCAAGCTCATAAAGCAAGATTAGAAATATTAAAAGTTATTGCTAAACAAATTAAAGAACCACGTAAAGAAGTAAGTAAATATGCACCTAAAATGATGACATTTAATATCGACCCTAATAAGATCAAAGATGTTATTGGTAAAGGTGGAGAAATGATTACTAAAATTATTTTAGAAGCAAGTAATGTAAATACTGTAACGGATATTAATGCTGTTAAAGTTGATTTAGAAGATGATGGTAGAGTAATTATTTATCACACTGATAAAGATATAATTGAAAAAACTGCTAATATGATTAAAGATGTAGTTAAAGAAGTTGAAACTGGAAAAATTTATACTGGTAAAGTTGTAAAAGTTGAAGACTTTGGATGCTTTGTTGAATTATGGCCAGGGGTTGAAGGATTAGTACATGTTTCTCATTTAGCTAAAGAACGTGTTGAAAAACCAAGTGATGTAGTTAAAGTTGGAGATGAAATAATAGTTAAATCATTAGGATATGATAAAAAAGGAAGACTTAATTTATCACGTAAAGAAGCTTTAAAATAGGATATATTAAATGATAAATATAGAAAATATAAATGAAAATATTAGAAATTATTTAGAAGATATATATATTACTTTACAAGATAAATATGGTGATAACGCTGGAATTAAATATTATGAATTATTAGATGAATTAAAAGATAATAAACCGAATGTATATGAAATAATAGTAAGCATAATGTTTTTGGATACTATAAGATTATTGATTGATAAGTATAATAAAAATTTTATAACAGAAGAAGAAAAAATAATTTTAGAATATTTAAAAGAATTAAATAATATTGATGATTTATTAGAAGAACTTGAAGAAAATAAAAATTTGTTAAGTATTATAATAAATGGTCCTTTTAAATTTAATCGTTTAAATGTTAAAGGAAAAGCAACAATGTTATTAGTAACACCTATAGAATATGCCAATCAGTTTAATAAATTTCATTATTTAGAAATGATGTGTACTTTTAAAGAAAGAACAAAAGAAGAAATAATTAATTTATACAAAGAAACAAAAAGTTATCAAGATGTTTTAAATGTTGTAGATGTATTATATTTAGGAAATATAAAAGGTTTTTCAAAATTATTATTATTTATGATTAGAACATTTTATAAATGGAAAAAAGTTATTTTATTAACACATCCAGAATCAATATCAAATAAAGAAATTGATCTAATAAACATTATTGAAAGTAATAGTATTGATGATGCTATTTATAAAATTTCTTGTGATTTTGATTTGATTGAAATAATAGTTGAAAGTTTTATATTTTATGAAACAAATGATATGTCATTCAAAGAAGAAATTGAAGAATTATATAATAAATTAGTTTCTGATGAAATTAAGATAAAATTAAAAGAAGTATAATTATTTTAACAATTCATATACTTCTTCTAAAGATTTATCTTTTTTATTTTTGTAAAAAGGTTTTAAATGAAGATGAAAATGTTTTACTTCTTGAATATCACCACTATTTTGAATAAGAGTTAATCCATCACAATTTAATTTTTCTTCAATTCTTTTTTTAAGTAGTTTAGCTATTTTCATTATATGTTTTAATATTTCAATATCGATATCATCTAAATCTAAATAATGTTTTTTAGGTACAATTAAAGTATGACCAACACTATCAGGATTAATATCTAAAAAAGCATATACAACATCATCTTCATATATTTTATATGATGGAATTTCCTTATTAATAATTTTACAAAATAAACAATCCATATTTTTACCTCCATTATAATTATATCAAAAAAAATCTAGTTTATCTAGATTTCGTGAATATCTGCGAATATTCTATATTAATATTGATTAAATATTAATAAAATTATGCAGTTTTACTTAAAAAATAAGTTTTTTTAGTGTATAATTATATTGGTGATATTAATGCATGTACTAAAAATTGAAAATTTAACTGTTGAAATAGAAAATAAAACAATATTAAAAAACTTTAATTTAGAAGTTAAATCAGGAGAAATACACGCTATAATGGGGCCTAATGGAACTGGTAAATCTACTTTATCAAAAGTTATAATGGGAGACCCAAATTATAAAATAATTGAAGGTACTATTAAGTATGATGATACTATAATAAATGAATATACAACAGATGAAAGAGCTAGATTAGGTCTATTTTTAAGTATGCAAATGCCTTTAGAAATAGAAGGTGTTACAAATGCAGATTTACTTAGAACAGCTTGTCATATAAAAGAGGGAACTAATTTTAAATTATTTGATTTTATCAAAAAATTAGAGAATAATGTTTCAAAATTAAAAATGGATAAAGAAATGATTCATCGAAGCGTTAATGTTGGTTTTTCTGGTGGTGAAAGAAAGAAAAATGAAATATTACAAATGTATATGTTAGAACCTTCTTTAGTTATTTTAGATGAAATAGATTCTGGACTTGATGTTGATAGTTTAAAAATAGTTGGAAATAATGTTATGGATTATTTTAAAGAATATAAACCTATTTTAATTGTTATTACTCATTATCAAAGATTACTAGATTATATAAAACCTGATTATGTTCATATATTAAAAAATGGAAATATAATTAAAAGTGGTGATAGTAGTTTAGTTAAAGAAATTGAAACAAATGGTTATAATTCTAGTGAATTTGCTATAAAGGAAAATAACAAAGATGAATAGAATAATAATATCTAATAATCAATTTGATTTAAACAATATTGAATATAATTATAAAGAAGATTTAATAAGTAAATTAAACTTAAAAGTTATAAAAAATACAAAATTAGAATTAATAATCGATAAAGAGATTAAATTAGATATAAATATTGAGTTATTAGATGATGTTAAATTAGATTTTGTTATAATTAAAAAAGCTAAAACCAAAATATTAACTAAATACAAATTGAATGAAAACAGTATATTGAATATAACTGAAATAAGCGATAGCGATATTATTAATGAACGAAATATTATTAATTTAAACGGCAAAAATTCTAAAATTAATTTTATTTTAAAAACTGTTTGCAAAAATAATGAGAAATATGATATTGTAATTAATCATAATAATATTAAAACTGAAAGCAATGTTGTAACTAATGGTGTTAATATAAGTGGTAATTTATATTTTACTGTTACCTCATATGTACCAAAAGGAATTAAAAAATGTATAGTCAATCAACAAAACAGAATAATCAATTTAACAGATAATGAATGTTTAATAAGACCCAATTTATTAATAGATGAGGTAGACGTAATAGCTAATCATAGTGCTTTAATTGGTTCGTTTAAAGACGAAGAGTTATTTTATATGCAAAGATTAGGTATTGATATAGCTACTGCTAATAAATTATTAATAGAAGGTTTTATTAAAAGTAAAATAAATAAAAATCTAGCAAATTATTTAAAAAAATATTGGAGGTGATTAAAATGAATCGTGAGGACTTTAATATATTAAGTAAAAATATTATATATTTGGATAATGGAGCTACTTCATTAAAACCAAGATGTATTGCTAATAGTGTTTCAGAATATTATAACAATTATAGTGCCAACGCTCATCGCGGGGATTACAATTTATCATTAGAAGTTGATAATAAATATGAAGGTACGAGAACTTTAGTAAAAGATTTTATCAATGCTAGAAAAAATAAAGAAATAATTTTTACTAGTGGAGCTACTGATTCATTAAATAAAATAATATTTGGATATTTTAGAAATTACTTAAAAGAAGATGATGAGGTTTTAATAACTAAAAGCGAACATGCATCTAATGTATTACCTTGGTTTGAATTAAAAGATGAAATAAATATTAAAGTAAATTATATTCCTTTAAGTAATTTAGAAGTAACTTTAGATAATGTTAAAAATAGTATAACAGATAAAACTAAAGTAATAAGTATTGCTCATATTACTAATGTAGTAGGGGATATTAGACCTATTAAAGAAATAATTAAATATGCTCATAGTAAAAATATATTAGTTATAATAGATGGTGCTCAAAGCGTTGCTCATACTAAAATTGATGTTCAAGATTTAGATATAGATTTTTTAGCTTTTTCCGCTCATAAGATGCTAGGCCCAACTGGTGTTGGAGTTTTATATGGTAAGGAAGAATTATTAAATAATATTAAGCCAATTATATTTGGTGGAGGAATGAACGCTAGTTTCCAATTTGATGGTACAAGAGTATATAACGAATTGCCATCTTTATTGGAGGCAGGTACACCTAACATAGCTGGTGTAATTGGTTTAGGTGAAGCTATCAAGTATTTAAATAATATTGGAATGGATAATATAGCAAAATATGAAAAAGATTTAAAGAAATATGCCGTTAATAAATTAAAAGAAGTAAAAGATATTATTATTTACAATGAAAATAGTGAAAGTGGTATTATAACTTTTAATATTAAAGATATATTCGCACAGGATCTAGCCATTTATTTAAATAAATATAACATTTGTGTAAGAGCTGGTAATCATTGTGCTAAAATACTTAAAGATGAAATAGGTATTAAAAATACATGCCGTGTAAGTTTATATTTTTATAATACCAAAGAAGAAATAGATTATTTAGTAAATGTTTTAAATAATAAAAATATTAAAGATGAAATTATCTAGAAAATTTTGTCTTTTTTTGTTATAATTAAATAGTGATGATTATGAAGAAAATATTATTAATATTATTGTTATTATTAACAGGCTGTGGTAAACAAGAATATAGTAAAAATTTATTTTATATGGATACAGTTATAAATATCAAATTATATAATGTTAATGAAAAAAAAGCTAATGAAGCATTTAATTACTTAGATAGTCTATATCAAAAATACGAAAATTTAACTGATTTTTATGATTCTAATAGTGAATTATCAAAATTAAATAATGATGTTAATTATGAAATATCTAGTGAACTATTAGATTTAATTAAAATTGGATATGAGTGGAATATTAAAACAAATGGATTATTAAATGTTAATATCGGTAATTTAACTAAAATATGGCACGATTTTAGAGAAAATCCTGTTAGTTTACCTAATTTAGATGATGTTAAAATAGAAAGTTTAAAAATGGAAAATGATAAGATTTTAAATGATAAAGTTAACATTGATTTAGGTGCTATTGTTAAAGGATATGTTACAGAAAAAGCAGGTAACTATTTAAAAAACATTGGCATAGATTATTATTTAATTAATGCTGGTGGTAATGTTAAAGCTGGAAAAAGCAATAAGGGTTATTATAATATTGGTATTGCTAGTCCTATTAGTAACGAAACATTTGAAATTGTCAAAGCTGAAAATATTAGTGTAGTAACTAGTGGTGGATATGAAAGATTTTATGAATATAATGGTGTAATGTATCATCATATTATTGATCCTAATACTTTATATCCTGCTAATAATATGAAAAGTGTAACTGTTATAGGTGAAGATAGTGGTTTATGTGATATTTTATCAACTACTTTGTTTTTAATGGATATAGATGAAGGTAAAGAATTTATAAAAGATTATGATGTAAAAGTTATTTGGTTTACTAATGATGATCAGATTATAAAAAGTGATAATTATGAATAAAAATGATATAAAATTAGTAGTTATTGTTTTGATTATTATTATTTTATTATTTTCTTTAACATTGTTTAGAAAAAAAGCTAATATTGCTAATGTATATTATGAAAATGAATTAATATTAGAAATAGATTTAAGTATAAATAAAATTTATGAAGTAGATGGATATAATGGTAAAGTTAAAATAGAAGTATTAAATAATCAAATAAGAGTAGTTGAAGAAAATAGTCCATATCATTTATGTTCTAAACAAGGATTTGTTTCTAAAAGTGGGGAATCAATTATATGTTTGCCAAATAAAATAATAATTGAATTACCTAGTGATGAATTGGATGCTGAGGTGAGTTAATTTGAAAAAATTTACAAGATTATCAATGTTATTAGCTTTATCTGTTGCATTAAATGTAATAGAAGCAAGTTTACCCTTGTTTAATGGATATATTCCAGGTTTAAAGTTAGGATTAGCCAATATTGTAACATTGTTTATAATTTATCAATTTAGTTTAAAAGACGCTTTTTATGTTGGTATTTTAAGAGTTTTTTTGGTAGGTATTTTAAGAACAGGATTATTTAGTACAACATTCTTTTTTAGTTTAAGTGGAGTAATATTTAGTATAATATGTATGTATTTAGCTAAAAATTTCTTAAAGCTATCTATTGTTGGTGTTAGCATAGTAGGTTCTATTGCTCATAGTATAGGACAAGTTTTGACTTCTATATTATTATTACAAATGAGTTCAATGATCTATTATTTGCCTTGGTTATTATTATTTTCAATTCCAACAGGCATTTTAGTTGGGCTAATTTGTAAACAATTGATAAAATTTTATGATGAAGTCTTGTCTTTTGAATAAAAATATTTTATAATTTAATTATAGGAGGATTATATATGAAGAAACTTTTGAGTTTATTATTAGTTACAGTTATGCTTACTGGATGTGGCTCTAATTCTTTAAAAGAAGGAACATATGAAGGGAGTGCAGTTGATAACTATGGTGGTCAAGAAAATACTGCAACTGCTAAAGTTACTATCGATAAAGATGGTAAAATCACTGATGTATACTTAGATACCACTTATATTCATAATGGTGAAGAAACTACTAAAAAAACACTAGGTAATGAATATGGTATGAAAAAAGGTAATAGTGATTATGGCCAAGCTGATTATGAATGGTTTGAACAAGTTGAAGCTTTAGAACAAGCAGTAATTGACAATCAAGGAATTGATTTCTTAAATGTTGATGAAGATGGTTATACTGATGCTGTAAGTAAATGTACAATTAAAGTAGATGCGCTATATAAAGCTTTAGAAGATGCTTTAAATAAAGCTAAATAGATTTGATTTATTTCAAATCTTTTTTCATTTATATTTCACATTTTTAGTGTATAATAAATTAGAGGTGAGATAATGAAAGTATTAATTGTAGACGATGAAGAAAGAATTAGAATTTTAATAAAAGAATATTGTTTAAATGAAAATTATGATGTTTTAGAAGCATCTGATGGTAAAGAAGCTTTAGATATAATAAAAAATAATAAAGTTGATATTGTAATATTAGATATAATGATGCCTAATATGGATGGATTAACCGCTTATAATGAAATTAAAAAATATAATATTCCAACTATTATTTTATCAGCTAGAAATGAAGAATATGATAAATTAATAGGATTTGATTTAGGTGTAGATGATTATGTAACTAAACCATTTAGTCCTAAAGAATTAATGGCAAGAATAAAAGCTGTTACTAAAAGATTTAATAATTTAACAGATACTTATATATATCAAGATTTAAAAGTTGATTTTAAAGGTCATGTTGTTTATATTAAAGATAATGAACTTAAATTAACGCCAAAAGAATATGATTTGTTAGTTTATTTTATAAATAATAAAAATGTAGCTTTATCAAGAGAAGAATTATTATCTAAAATATGGGGCTATGATTTTTTTGGTGATGATCGAACTGTTGATACTCATATTAAAATGTTAAGAAATAATTTAGGCGAATATCGTGATTTGATTCAAACTATAAGAGGAATGGGTTATAAATTTGAAATTAAATAATTCTTTAAAATCTCATATTTGGTTATATTTAATTATATTTACTTTGATGATAGTATTATTTTTATGGTTATTTCAAGTAATTTTTATTAATAAATACTATGAACTTAGTAAAGCAGATCAAATAAAACGAACTACCTTAGAAATTATTAGAAATTATGATGAAGATGTCGCATATTTAGATAAAATTTCTTATGAAGATAATGTTTGTATCGAAATAGTTAAAAATAGAATGACTATTTATAGTTCAAATGAATCAAATAGAGGATGTTTAATAAGTAATTATCAATATAAAAATGATTTTTTTGATAGTGATGTAGATGAAAAAACATATAAATTAATAAACCCATTATTTGATACAAAAACTTTAATATACGCAAAAAAATACAATGATGATGTTACAATATTTGTTAATGCATCTTTAGAACCATTAGATAATACTATTTCTATATTATCTAATCAACTAATCATTGTAACTATTATAGTTTCTCTTTTAGCTTTTGTTATTGGTTATTTTATCTCTAAAAGAATTAGCAAGCCTATTGAAAAAATGAATAAAAATGCCTTAAAATTAGCCAATGGTAATTATAATTTCAAATTTGATAATAATTCTAAAATATCAGAAATAGATGAACTTGCTGATACATTAAATTATGCTAAAAATGAATTAGAGCATACAGATGAATTAAGAAGAGATTTACTTGCTAATGTATCACATGATCTTAAAACACCACTTACTATGATAAAAGGTTATGCAGAAATGATTAGAGATTTAAATTATGATAATGAAGAAAAAAGAAATGCTAATTTAAATGTTATAATTGAAGAATCAGAACGTTTAAACGTTTTAGTTGAAGATATCTTAACTTTATCTAAAATTCAAGCTAATAAAGATACAATAAATAAAGAAGAATTTGATCTAGTTACATTAATTAATAATATTATTAAAAGATATAGCATTTATAAAGAAACTGAAGGATATATCTTTGAAGTAAATACTCCTAAAGAAGTTATTATAAATGCTGATAAAAAGAAAATAGAACAAGTTATTTATAATTTAATTAATAATGCCATAAATTATACTGGTGAAGATAACAGGGTAATTATAAATGTAATTAAAGACAAAAAAGTACGTGTTGAAATTAAAGATACTGGTAAAGGAATTAAAGAAGAATATTTACCTCATATTTGGGAAAAATACTATCATTCTAAGAAGAAACATAAAAGGAATGTAATTGGTACTGGTATTGGCTTGTCGATTGTTAAAACGATATTAGAAAGCCATAAATTTAAATATGGTGTTAAAAGTAAATTAAATCAAGGAACTACATTTTATTTTGAAATAGAACAAAAGTCAAATAAATTTGACTGCATCTAATCTTACGATTAAATATTTCTCCTTCTTCGGTTGCTTTTGCTTTTTCCTCCAGAGACTAATTTCCGATAGTCGCTACCGTACTTGTTTTTATTTATTTTATTTGCAGTGA
>CALVSQ010000004.1 GCA_944359085.1 uncultured Bacilli bacterium
ACTTTACAAGATATTATAATTAGATATAAAAGAATGCAAGGTTATGATGCTTTATGGTTACCTGGTATGGATCATGCTGGTATTGCTACTCAAGCAAAAGTAGATAATAAATTAAAAGAAATGGGTATTAATCCAAGAAGTTTAGATAGAAAAGAATGGCTTAAATATGCTTGGGAATGGAAAGAAGAATATGCAGATAATATTCATAAACAATGGGCTAAATTAGGTTTATCATTGGATTATAATAAAGAAAGATTTACTTTGGATGAAGGATTATCTCATGCGGTAAAAAAAGTATTTATTGATTTATACAATGAAGGATTAATTTATAGAGGAGAAAGAATTATAAATTGGGATCCTAAAGCAATGACGGCTTTATCTAATGAGGAAGTTATTTATAAGGAAGTAGAAGGTGCATTTTATCATATTAAATATTTTATTGAAAATAGTGATGAATATTTAGAAGTTGCTACAACAAGACCAGAAACTTTATTTGGTGATACAGCTGTTGCAGTTAATCCTAATGATGAAAGATATAAAAAATATATTGGTAAAAATGTAGTACTTCCTATAGTTAACAAATTAATTCCTATTGTAGCTGATGAACATGCTGATCCTGAATTCGGAACTGGTGTTGTTAAAATAACTCCTGCTCATGATCCTAATGATTTTGAAGTTGGCAATAGACATAATTTAGAAAGAATTGTTGTTATGAACAAAGATGCAACAATGAATGAAAATGCTATTGGATATACAGGTTTAGATAGATTTGAATGCCGAAATAAATTAGTAGAAGATTTAAAAGAAAAAAATTTATTAATTAAAATAGAAAAGATGAAACACTCAGTTGGACATTCTGAAAGAACTGATGTTATGGTAGAACCTTATTTATCAAAACAATGGTTTGTTAAGATGCGTCCTTTAGCAGATAGAGTATTAGAAAATCAAAAAAACAAAGATACTAAAGTAAATTTTGTACCTGCTAGATTTGAAAAAATTATGAATCATTGGATGGAAATAACTTACGATTGGTGTATTTCAAGACAATTATGGTGGGGACATCAAATACCAGCTTATTATAAAGGTGATGAAGTATATGTAGGATATGTTGCTCCTAGTGAAGAATGGGTACAAGATTCTGATGTGTTAGATACTTGGTTTTCATCAGCTTTGTGGCCTTTTAGTACATTGGGGTGGCCAGATACAGATATATCAAGATATTACCCTAATAACTGCTTAGTAACAGGATATGATATCATTCCGTTTTGGGTTAATAGAATGACTTTTCAAGGATTACATTTTACTAATAATAGACCATTTAAAGATTGTTTGATTCATGGTTTAATTAGAGATAAACAAGGTAGAAAAATGAGTAAGTCTTTAGGCAATGGTGTTGATCCTATGGATGTTATTGCAGAATATGGATGTGATTCATTAAGATTTTATTTATCAACATCTACAGCTAATGGGACTGATTTAAGATACGATGAAGAAAAAGTTAGATCAACTTGGAATTTTATTAATAAATTATGGAATGCATCTCGTTTTGTTTTAATGAATATTGAAGATTTTAACTATAGTCTAGGAAATTTATCAGTAAGCGATAAATGGATATTAAATAAAATGAATAATTTAATTAATAAAGTAACAAAATATATGGATAAGTATGAATTTAATACTGTTGGATCATTATTATATAGTTTTGTTTGGGATGATTTTTGTGATTGGTATATTGAATTATCAAAAGCTTCTATGAATGATACAACAAAAACAGTATTATTAATAGTTTTAACTAATATATTAAAATTATTACATCCATTTATGCCTTTTGTGACAGAAGAAATATATTTGAAATTACCAATTCATGATGAATCAATTATGATAAGTGAATATCCAAAATATGATAAAAAATTTAAATTTGATAGTAATTTAGATTTATTAATTGAATTAATTAAAAAAATAAGAAAAGTTAAATTAGATAATAATTTGGGTAAAGATTATTTAATTGTAAGTAATAATGAAATTATATTAGAAAATAAAAATTTATTAAGTAAAATACTTAAAAACGAAAACATTTTAACTAATTATAATGGTAATTATAATAAAATAGATATTAATTTTGATAATGATATTGTTTCTATTTATTATGATGGAAGTTTAACTGAAGAAGAAAAAAAATTATTAATAAAAGAAAAAGATAGATTAATTAACTCTATTGAAAGAAGAAAAAAATTATTATCTAATCAAGGATATATTAATAAAGCACCTAAACAAATAGTTGAAAATGAAAAAAATAGTTTACTTAAAGATGAAAAGGATTTGGAATTGATAATTGAAAAATTAAAATAGTTCACATATTTTACCTAATTTTGCTCAAAATATAGGTAAAAGGTGGTGAAATAGATGAAAAAAGGTTTTACATTAATTGAGTTGTTAGCCGTAATTATTATTTTAGCAATCGTAGCTTTAATTGCAACTCCAATTATATTAGATGTTGTAGAAGATGCACGAAAAAGTGCTGCTGCATCTGAAGCTAATATGATTGTAAGTGGTATTAATACCTTTTGTGCTACTGCTGAAATGAAAGCTCAAATCGACAGTGAATATACTGATATATGTGCTGATGGTGTAACAACTAGTGAAGTTCCGACTATGGTAAACATGGGAAATGCTACATTGGAAGGAAATCCTACATATACAGATGGAAGAGTAACTGCAATTACTGTTATAAGTAATAATTATAAAGTTGTTATGACAGGAGGTGTATGGGCAGATCCAACAAAGTCAGAATAATATTTTGACTTTTTTTCATTTAATTTACACAATTAATTGACTTAGAATTAAAAACAAGGTATAATGTAAATAGTTAGAAAAGTAAGGTGGTGAGATTAATGAAAAAAGGTTTTACTTTAATCGAATTGTTAGCAGTTATTATCATTTTAGCAATCGTAGCATTAATAGCAACCCCTATTATTTTGGATGTTGTTGAAGATGCTAGAAAATCAGCTGCTAAATCAGAAACTAGTATGATTTTAAGTGGTATCCAAAGTTACTGTGCAACTGAAGATATGAAAGTTCAAATGGGAACTGTACAAGCTTCATCTGCAAAATGTTCTGGAAAATCTTCAATAACAGCTGCTGATGTAGCAACAATGGTAAATTTAGGAAATGCTGAAGTTACTAATGTAACTGTGTCAGACGGAAAATATACTTTCTCTGTACTTTCAAACGGTTACAAATATGATGTTGCAGGTAGTGTAATTCCAGAATCTGGAACTAAAACTACTACACTTCAATAGTAATAATAAAATTGCTTCACAATTTGTGAAGCTTTTTTCATATAAAGGAGTTTGCTTATGAAAAAACAATTATTATCATTTTTAATTCCTTTTTTCTGTTTGATTGTTTTATTTACAATAAATAATTTCATATTAGGAGACAATTCTATTTTATATAGTGATTCGCAATATCAATATTATCAATCGTTTGTTTATTTGAAACAATTATTAGATAATGGTTCTTTTTATTCTTTTCAAGTTGGATTGGGTATGCCTATGATTGCAACTATTGCATATTATTTGGGACCTATATCTAATTTATTAGTTAAATTTTTTGATAATATTGAATTATTTTTAGTCATAACTATTATAATTAAAATAAGTTTATGTGGATTAACAATGTATAATTACTTAAAATATAATCATGATAATAAATATATAATAATTTTTTCCACTGCTTATGCTTTATCTTTTTATAGTTTAGCTAATTACTTTCAATTTATGTGGTTAGATGCGTATTTTTTAAGTCCGTTGTTATTATTAGGTATTGATAAAATAATTAAAGAAAAAAAATATTTATTATATGGAGTTACTTTATTTTTAATTATATTGTCTAATTATTATATGGGATATATGTGTTGTTTATTTGCTTTATTATATTTTATATATAAATATTTATTAAGTAATAAAGATAAAAGAAGTATTAAAATATTTATAATAGTTTCCATATTATTTGGTTTAATGACTATGTTTATACATATACCTAATTTATTAGAATTATTTAAAATAGAAAGAGATAGTGCTAAAGATTATTTATTTAATACAGATATATTAGGGGTTTTATCTAAATTGTTTGTTGGTTCTAACATTGAAGGAGGTATACTTAATTATTATCATCCGTATTTATATATTGGAATTTTTAATATAATATTATTATTATTTTATTTCATCAATAAAAAAATAGATAAGAAAGAAAAAATATTATCAGGAATATTTATTTTAATTTTAGTTTTAAATATTGTTTTTATACCTTTTGATAATTTTTGGCATGCCTTATCTTCACCAATAGGATATAATTTTAGATATATATATTTGTTTAATATTTTCATAATTAGTCTTTGTTTAAAATCATTTATTAATATAAAATATGTTAATAAAATTTGGTATTATGTAGTATTTTTAATTTTTTTGTTAATAAGTGAATTAGTAATTTTAAGAGATATAATGAATTATATTAATATTTATATAAGTATTATGTTGTTTTTAATATATTTAATTATTTTTAAAAGTAATAATAAAGATATAGAATTATTATTTATTGTTTTAGCTATATCTGAATTGTTTTTTAATGGATATACAATATTTGAAAGGTATGAATTTTCAACAAAAACCTATTTAAATAATATTTATTTAGAAAAAGAAAATATTTTAGATGATATTAATGATAATTCCTTTTATCGTTTAGAATTTTTTAATAGGTTTGGTTTTAATGATCCGTTGACTTATGGTTATTATGGCGCTAGTGGATGGTTTTCTAGTGCGTATTTAAATAAAGATTTTTATGATAAAATAGGATATAATACAAATAATAATATGCTTGGTTATAATAATTATTTAGTATTAGATAGTTTATTTAATATTAAATATGTTGTTTCGTTAAATGAACTAAAACATTATGATTTAATTAGTACTAACAAAATATCAGCTTATTCAGAATCTTTTCATGGAATGGATTATTATGATAGCTATTTGTATAAAAATCAATACAGTTTAAGCTTAGGTTATATGGTATCTAATAAAATAAAAGAAAGTTTTGAATGTGATAATCCTTTTGATTGTCAAAACAAAATTATTAATAATATGACAAGTACAAGTAATAATATATACGAAGAATATTTGTATGATAATAATATTAAATTAAAAAATAAGGATTTTTATTTGTTGCCAATTATAGATGATTATGATTATAGAAAAAAATATAGTATATGTTTAAATGATAAATGTTTTTATTTTGGAGATGTTAACAATAGAAGTGTATTCTTTGAAAATAATTTTGATAATATTGAAATAAAAACAGAAAATATAAATGAAATTTATTTAGCTTATTTTAATTTTGATGAATTTATAAATAAATATAATATTTTAAAAGAAAATCAATTAAATATAACTAGTTTTAAAGAAAATCATATTAAAGGCAATATTAATGTTGATAATAATAATGTTTTATTTTTAAGTATTCCTTATGATGATGGATTTAAAATATTAGTTGATAACAAAGAAGTTGATTATTATAAAGTTATTGATAATTTTATTGGACTAGATTTGGAAAAAGGTTATCACGATATCGAAATTATTTATGAAGTAAAGGGATTTAAATTAGGATTATTTGTAAGTTTATTATCATTAATTACATTTATACTTATAAGAAAACACTTATAAGTTTTTTCTTGTAAATATATATATTTTAATATATAATATTATTGGTGATTAGACATGAAACAAGAAAACATCCGAAATTTTTCTATTATTGCTCATATAGATCATGGTAAAAGTACTTTAGCTGATAGAATATTAGAAGTAACTGGTGCGATTACTGATAGAGAAAAACAAGATCAATTATTAGATAATATGGACTTAGAAAGAGAAAGAGGAATAACAATTAAGTTAAATGCGGTTCAATTAAAATATAAAGATTATGTGTTGCATTTAATTGATACACCTGGGCATGTCGATTTTAATTATGAAGTATCAAGATCATTAGCTGCATGTGAAGGAGCTATACTTGTTGTGGATGCTGCTCAAGGAATTGAGGCTCAAACATTAGCTAATCTTTATTTAGCGTTAGATTCTAATTTAACTATTATTCCAGTTATCAATAAAATAGATTTACCTAATGCTGATATAGAAAAAGTAACTAAAGAATTAGAAGAAACATTAGGCTTTGAGAAAAATGAAATTATTTTAACTTCTGCTAAAAATGGAATTGGCATAAAAGAATTAGTTGAAGAGATAGTAAATAAAGTACCAAGCCCAAAAGGAGATATAAATAAACCATTACAAGCTTTAATATTTGATAGTTTTTATGATGCATATCGTGGTGTAGTTGTATTAATTAGAATAGTAAATGGTAAGGTTAAAGTTGGAGATAGAATAAAATTAATGGCTACTAATAAGATAGAAGAAGTAGTTGAATTAGGCGTTAATACTCCTAAAGAAGTAAAAAAAAATGAATTAGTTGCTGGTGAAGTTGGATATTTATGTGCTTCGATTAAAGATATATCTGATATAAAAGTAGGAGATACAATTACTTTAGAAAGTAATCCTGCTAGTGATATATTACCTGGTTATAAGCCGATGAAACCAATGGTATTTTCAGGAATATATCCAATTGAAACATCAAAATATCCCGATTTAAGAGAAGCATTAGAAAAATTAAAATTAAATGATGCATCACTTGAATTTACGCCAGAAACTTCTAAAGCATTAGGCTTTGGTTTTAGATGTGGATTTTTGGGTTTATTGCATTTGGAAATAATTAAAGAAAGAATTGAAAGAGAATTTAATATTAATTTGATTGTTACTAGTCCATCAGTTATATATGAAGTAGAATTAACTGATAATACAATTATTAATATTGATAGTCCAAGTAAAATGCCTGATAAAGTTAGAATTAAAGATATAAAAGAACCTTATATTAGAACTTCTATTTTTGTGCCTTCTAATTATATTGGTCCTATAATGGAATTGTGTCAAGATAAAAGAGGAAATTATATATCAATGGAATATATTGATAAGACAAGAGTTAATATTCATTATGAGATACCATTATCAGAAATAGTTTATGATTTTTTCGATAGATTAAAAAGTATTTCTAAAGGTTATGCTTCCTTTGATTATGAATTAATAGGTTATAAATCAAGCGATTTAGTTAAAATGGATATATTATTAAATGGTGAAGTGGTTGATGCACTAAGTGTTATAGTTCACAAAGATTTTGCTTATAAACGAGGTAAAAATATTGTTGAAACACTAAGAAAAATGATTCCAAGGCAGCAATTTGAAGTTCCTGTTCAAGCAAGTATTAGTAATAAAGTAATAGCAAGAGAAACTATTAAAGCTGTAAGAAAAGATGTTTTAGCTAAGTGTTACGGTGGAGATGTTTCAAGAAAAAGAAAATTATTAGAAAAGCAAAAAGAAGGTAAAAAAAGAATGAAAATGGTAGGCAGAGTAGAAATACCTGAAGAAGCCTTCTTAGCTGTTTTAAAAGTTGATGAAGATTGACAAATATAAAAATGAGTGTATAATATCGTTCTCAAGGGGGAAATAAATATGGTTAAACATATTGAAGTTTATGATCGAGCTTTAAGAGAAGCAAATTATATACTTGAAACTGGGTCAACGATTAGAAAAACTGCACAATTTTTTAAAGTAAGTAAAACTGTAGTTTATCGAGATGTGACAAAAATTTTATTAGAAAAAGATAGAGAATTATCTGAACAAGTACAAGATGTTTTAAATAAAAATAGGTTATCAGGCCAAATTAAAGGTGGCGAAAGTACTAAACAAAAACACTTAAAAAAATAAGTGCTTTTTGTTATAATAAATGTGGTGATTTTATGTCAATTTATATTCATATTCCATTTTGTAGTAATATTTGTTCTTATTGTGATTTTGCTAAATTCTACTATAATTCTAATTGGGTAGATAATTACTTATCATCTTTAGAAAAAGAAATTAAATCTAATTATAAAGGAGAAATAGTTGATACAATTTATATTGGTGGCGGAACACCTACTTGTTTAGATATAAATCAATTAGAAAGATTATTAAAAATAATTAATTTATTTAAAAAAAATGATATTGAATTTACTGTTGAAACCAATGTTGATTTATCTTTAGATAAAATTAAATTATTAAAAAAATATGGCGTTAATAGAATAAGTATTGGTGTACAAACAGTAAATCCTAAATATTTAAAATTTTTAAATAGAAATCATACTAAAGAAGATGTTATTAAATTAGTTAATTTATTAAAAAAATATAATTTTAATATTAATGTTGATTTAATATATGCGATACCAAATCAAACATTAGAAGAATTGAAAGAAGATTTAGATTTTATTTTAAATTTAGATGTTAATCATATATCAACTTATTCATTAATAATTGAACCTCATACAAAATTATATATTGATAAAATATCTAATATTGATGAAGATTTAGATTATCAAATGTATAAATTAATTAATAAAAAATTAAATAAATATCATCATTATGAAATAAGCAATTTTGCTAAAAAAAATTATGAATCAAAACATAATTTAGTTTATTGGAATAATTTAAATTATTATGGTTTTGGTTTAGGTGCTTCTGGTTATATAGATAATATTAGATATGATAATACAAAATCATATAATAATTATATAAATTGCAAATATGTATCAGAAAAACATGAATTAGATTTAAATGAAACTATATCTAATGAATTTATTTTAGGCTTGAGAAAAATAGATGGAATTGATGTTAGTGAATTTTATAAAAAATACAATATAGAAATTACAAGTATAGATATTGTAAAGAAAATGTTAAAAGAAAATAAATTGATTTTAACTGATAAATTAAAAATAAATCCTAAATATATTTATATTTGTAATACTATTTTAGTTAATTTTATTGACTTAAAAATATAATTAATATAAAATCAATAATAAGGGTGGTAGTATGAAAGTAGAATTATTAGGAACTAATGATAAAACTAAATTAGAAGAAAGAATAAAAGTTGTTTCGGCAGCTGGTAGATTATCTAGGTATAATGGAACTGCTTTTGAAATTTTGGAAAAATTTAATAATTATGAAAAAAATTTAAATTTAATTAAAAGAATAATTAGTATGGGACATGAATCAATAACTGATCATGATTATTTGGTATTTGGTATTGAAAATGTTAGTCCAATTGTTGAACAAACAATTATTGAAGAAAGATTTTCTTCTTTTACGATTAAATCAAGAAGAGAAGTTAATTTTAGTCAAGTAGGTTACTATGTACCAACATTTAAAGATAAAAATGGAAACGTTCTTCCAAATCAAGATGAAATAAAAGAAAAATATCAAAGACATATGCAATTCTTATTTAATTCATATCAAAAATTAGTTGATTTAGGTATTCCTATGGAAGATGCAAGATTTGTTTTACCATATTCTTATCATAGTAATATTATCATGGGTGTTGACGCTCATACTTTAAAGAAAATGATTTTAGAATATACAAAAGGAACTAAAAGTAATATTCCAGAAATAAAAGAATTTGGTGAAAAGTTATATGAAGTAGTAAAACAAAATATTCCATACTATAAAGAAATTATTGATTTATCAGTTTCCACTACTGATAAAATAAAAGAAAAATTAGATTCTATAGTAGATAAGTCATACGAAATTATTGATAAATCTGTCTTAATTAATAGTTTTGAAAATATTGATCAAAATATAATCATAGCAGCACTTATTAAAAGATATCAATATTCATATGAACAAGCTTTAAAAATATATGAAGAAAAATTAAAGGATAATGTAGAATTATGTCAAGAAATAATGTATGAAATTTATAATGGTGATCAAAAAGAATTATCACAAGTTTCTTTTCAATTTCAAATTCCTATTTCTTTAGCCATTTTAACGCATATTACTAGACATAGAACATATTCTCCAATTATTCCAGATTTTGTACCAGTTCATGATTTATCTAAATATAAAATACCAAGAACAATAAGTAATAAATGTTTAGAATTATATAATGAAATATATAATAAAAATTTAGAAATTTATCAAGAGTTTAAAAAAATGGGAATAAGGGAAGAAGATTTGGTGTATTTTCATTTAAGTGGTAATATGGTTAATATTTTAGCCAATATGGATGGTAAAACATTAGCTTGGATTACTCATTTAAGAACTTGTAATAAGGCCCAATGGGAAATAAGAGATATTTTTAATGAAATAAGAAAACAAGTAAAAGATAAGTGTCCTATTTATGGAACTATTTTGGGTCCTGATTGTGAAGTAAGAAAAATTTGTAATGAAGGAAAAGAATCTTGTGGAAAGATTAAAGTTTTGGTGAAAAAATGAGAGGTAAAATAATAGTAATTGAAGGAACTGATTGTTCAGGAAAAGAAACACAAAGTAAAAAATTAATTGAAAGAATCCCAAATTTAAAATATTTTTCATTTCCTAATTATGATTCTCCAACTGGTAAAATTATAGGTGGTCCATATTTAGGAAAATCTTATATATGCGATGGTTGGTTTAAAGAAGGTGCTGATGCAGTAGATCCTAAAATAGCTTCACTTTATTTTGCGGCAGATAGAAAATATAATATTGCTAAAATTAATCAAATGTTAGATGATGGATATAGTGTTATATTAGATAGATATGTTTATTCTAATATGGCTCATCAAGGTGGAAAAATAAAAGATACTAATGAAAGACATAAAATGTATAAATGGTTAGAACAATTAGAATTTGATTTATTAGAGTTACCAAAACCAGATATAAAAATATTTTTATATGTTCCATTAGAGGTTTCTATGGAAATAAGAAAAAATAGACCTGAATCTTTTGATCAACATGAATCTAATTTAGAACATTTAAAACACGCCGAAAATGCTTATTTAGAAATAGCTGAATTATATGATTTTATTAAAATAAATTGTACTATTGATAATAAAATGTTATCTATAGAAGATATAAATGAAATTATATATCAACATATTGTAGGAAAACAAAAGGCTTTGTAAAATTCAAAGTCTTTTTCATATTATTTAATAGGTGATATCTTGAATATAATTTCTCATAGAGGAGCAAATGTAAGTAAGTATAAAAAAAATACTAAACAAGCTTTATTAACAGCAATCAATTTAGATTTTATTGATGGAATTGAATTTGATGTAAGAATTACTAAAGATAAAAAAATAGTAATAATTCATGATCCAATTATTAATTTAGTTAGTAATGGTAGTGGTTTAGTTAAAAAATTAAAATATAAAAAACTATTAAAATATAATTTTGGAACAAAAGAAAATCCTAGTAAAATATGTTTATTAAAAGAATTGTTAGATAATATTAAAAATAATAAAAAAATATTAATTGAATTAAAAGAAGAGAGTAATAATTTTAAAGAATTTGTTGATATTGTTTATAATATAATTAAAAAATATAAGTTAAATATTTATATAGCGAGTTTTAATTATGAGTTAATTAAATATTTTAATTCAAAATATAATAAATGTGGATTAATAATAGGAAATGGCATAAATTTAGATAAAAAATATAATAATTTTGATTATAATATTTTAAGTTATAAACATCGTAAAATATATAATAAAAAAGAAACATTTTTATGGACAATTAATGAATATAAACAAGACTTAAATAATTATAATATCATTACCGATAATCCTTATTTATTTATAAATTAATAGGTTATCTTACTATTTACCTAATAATATTATGTTATTGCATTAAATTGAAATATAGTTTATAATTATTATAGGTGATGGTATGAAAAAAGGTTTTACTTTAATTGAATTAATGGGAGTTATAATTATATTAGGTGTTTTAGCTTTAATAACATATCCTGTAATAGATAAATCAATAAAACAAAGTAGAGAAAAAGCTATAGATAGAACAATAGAAAATCTTATTGAGGCATCTTATAATTATAGTATTAAAAATGATTTAGGCTATAATTCATATTATAAAAAACTTGAATTTGAAACTTTAGCGCAAGCTGGTTATATAGAAAAAGAAATAATAAATCCAGTTACTAATAAAAAATTAGAAGGATGTATAATATATAAATGGAATGAATCTAATAATCAATATGAATTTGAATATAGTGAAACTTGTGAAGTTCCTTTAATTTTATATAAAGATAATAGTGGAGCAAATAGTCCAGAATTATTAAATAATATGATACCAGTATATTATGATGGAACAAATTGGGTTTATGCTAATATATACGAAGAATGGTATGATTATAATGCAAAAGAATGGGCCAACGCTGTAGTGTTAACTGATGGCGTTAGTAAAAATGTAGGAGATACAATAAACGAAGATGAAATAGCATTATGGTATGTGTGGATACCAAGATATACCTATACGATATTTAATGGTAACAATGAAAGTGTAAATGAACAGGAAATACAAATAAAATTTGAAAATGGGACAAATAGTAGCGGAACAGTAGAATGTGTCGATGCAATAAGTGGATCAAGAACAAATAGCGAAACTTGTACAGATGATACAAATGGAAGTATAAAAAATGGAACAAGTACATATACTCATCCAGCATTCACTTTTGGAGATAAAGAATTAACAGGTTTTTGGGTAGGTAAATTTGAATTGAGCACAACTGATACTACTTGTAATACTACCCCTAATAAAACAAATTGTGATAAAATACATACAATTAATACTAAGCCAAATATTAGTAGTTTAAGATTTATTAATGTATCTAATTTGTTTACTTCAATTCAAAATGTAAGTTTAGATTTTAGTTTAAATGGTGATAGTCATATAATGAAGAATATGGAATGGGGAGCAGTAGCATATTTATCTCATAGCAAATATGGCATTGGAAATAAAGAAATAGGATTAAACAATAATACTAGCTATATAACTGGATGTGGAGATGAAGAAGGAACTTCTCCAAGTAATGAATGTAATAAATATGATACAACGTTGGGAAATTTAGCAAGTACAACAGGAAATATTTATGGAATATATGATATGTCGGGAGGAGCATATGAATATATAATGGGTAATATGGTTGATACTAATGGTAATTTTTATAATAGCAATGCTGGATTTAATGAAAACTATCCAACTTCAAATTATTATGATAGTTATACATATAATACATCTTATATTACTCATGAACGTGGTAAATTAGGAGATGCAACAAAGGAAATTTTAAAATCTTTTGGAACTGCGACTGGAGGATGGTATGGAAACAATTCATATTTTCCAAGCAATAGTCGTTCATGGTTTATACGAGGAGGAAATAATACTGTTCTTTCTTATCAAGGAATATTTAATTTTTATTATTATTATGGTAATGCTAGTGATTTAGGAGATTGTTCTAGTCGAATTGTTATAATTAGTAATAGTTAAAAAGTTTCACAATGAAACTTTTTAATATTATTTAAAAACTAACTGTTTAGCTGATTCAGATATTATTATAGCTTTGTTATCAATATTTAATATTTTATCAATTATTTCTTTTCTTTTCTTTCTTTTTACCATAATTATCAAAATATCTTTATTAATTAAATAAGTATTTTCTAATTTACTGATTTTTTTATATTCTTTACTTATTATAAATAACATATTGTTTCCTAAAGCTATTTTTTCTTCTAAAATAGATCCTATATAACTTCCTATTAAAGATCCAATTGCGAATATTAATATTTTATATATATTATTGTTTAAAACAACTAAACTAGTTGATATAATCCATATAAAAGATAATATAAAATTTAATATTGCACCTTCTATTTTTTTTCCATTTGAAACAATTATTAATCTTAAGGTAGCAATACTGTTTTCTAATATTTTGCAAATAAATATAAATAGATATATCATATAATTCACCATTATTATTATGAATTATTTAAATTAAATTATTGCATTAACTTTAATAATAGTTTATAATTATTATAGGTGATGGTATGAGAAAAGGATTTACTTTAATAGAGTTACTAGCAGTTATAATTATATTAGGAGTTTTAGCTTTAATAACTTTTCCTATAATTGATAAATCAATAAAACAAAGTAAAGAAAGAGCGTTAGAAAGAACGATAAAAAGTGTTGTTCAAGCATCTTATGATTATAGTATTGAAAATGATTTGGGATATGATTCTAATTATAAGAAACTTGAAATTGGAACTTTAATAAACGCAGGACTTTTAAAAGAAGATATAATAAATCCAGTTACTAATCAAAAATTAGAAGGCTGTGTATTATATAAATGGGATGGTGATTATAATCAATATGAATTTGAATATAGTGAAACTTGTGAAATCCCTTTATTTCCAGGTTCACTTATAAATATATTATTATCTCAATATAATCCAGATAATACAACAGGCTTAGTAAAAGATAGTGCAAATCCAAATTTATATTATTATAAAGGATCCAATACACAAGTAAGCAATAACTTCTTATGGTATGGAGGACATCAATGGCGTATATTAGAGTTTGATACAAGTGCTAAAACATTAACACTTATAACGCAACAGCCATTGACAACAATTCAACCGGCGAGTGCAGTATGGACAAGTGAATCTGCATATAAATCAAGTTATATAAATACATGGTTAAATGAATATTTTTGGAAAAGTTTAGATAGTAGTATACAAAGTAATATACAAAAAACAACATTTAATATAGGAATATATACAGACGTAGATGAAATTACAACAGTTCAAAAAGTAGGATTATTAGATGAAGACCAATATAAAAGAGCAGGCGATGGAACTACTGGACAAAATTCATTTTTAGATATTAAAGATTATTTTTGGTTAGGAAATAGGTATAGTTCGTCTAGCGTTCGCCGCGTGTACAGCAATGGCCGCCTCGGCAGCGATAGTCCTACGAATGCGGGCGGCGTCCGTGCAGTTATAAAAATTTCTGATATAGCCATCACCGGAGGTGATGGTACTCTTGCAAGTAATTATCAAGTAGGAAACAAAGCAACAAATACAAATAATGTTCAAGTTGGAGAATATATCAATGTACCATATAGTGAAAATGATAGTGCTTGTGGAAGCGATAACATGTGTACATTTAGAGTAGTAAGTAAAGATAGTGATAGTATCAAAGTAGTACTAAATGGATTACTTTCAACAACAAGCAAATGGGCGGATAATGCAAATGATAATATAACAACAAGTGATTTAATATATACAAATGTTTTAAATGGATTTATTGGAAATATTGATAGCAAATATATAACAGTAGGAACATATGGAGTAGGAATGTATGGAAGTGGAAATAGTTATACAGTGCCACAAAGTACAACTATAACAGCAAATGTTGGATTACCAACAGTGGGAGAGATGTTCAGTGGAAATGACATTGATTTAAGTACATCAAGTACCAAAACATTTGTAGATGTAAATACAATCGAAAATTCGATAGCATCAAGTTATTATTGGACAATGAATAGAAATAGTTCGTTTTACGTTCGCTACGTGAGCAACTTTGGCGACCTCTACGGCCTTAGTCCTGCGAATACGCGCGGCGTCCGTGCAGTTATATATCTGAAGTCAGGGACTTCAGCCATAACCTTCACAGGAGGTGAAGGTACTCCAAACTCACCATATGTATTACAATAATCAAATATAGTAGAAATAAATAACAAAGTATAAATGAAGTAAAGACATACCTTGACGATAATGTGTCAAGATTAATGTTAATCATAATATAGATGATGTTTTAAATACACATCTTTTTTTGTGAAAAAAATACGAAATTTTAATTTTTTAGCACTCATATATTGACAATGCTAACATATAATAGTATAATGAAATAGCAGTTAGAAAAATAGACTGCTAAAAGGTGGTGATTTATGTTAAATGATAGACAAACTAAATTACTAAAAATAATTGTAGAAGATTACATTAAAACAGCTAGACCAGTAAGTTCTAAAGCAATATGTGATATTTTAAATTGTTCAAGTGCAACAATAAGAAATGAAATGAGTTATTTAGAAGAAACTGGATTGTTGGAAAAAACACATATATCTTCAGGTAGAGTACCTAGTGAAAAAGGATATAGATATTATGTTGATCATATTTTAGAGCCTAGAGAATTAAATGGTGAAGATATGTTAAAATTACAAACAATTGTTAATAATTCATCATTAATGTTAGATGACTATATTTCTAAAAGCATGGAAATAGTATCAGAGATGACTAATTTAACAGCAATCGTTCTAGGTAAGTCTTCTAAAGATAATTGTGTTAGTAAAGTAGAAGTTGTTCCTATTAATGAACATAATTTAATTGCTATTGTTATTACTGATAAAGGTCATGTTGAACATAAAAATCTAACTATTAAAGAAAATGTATCGATAAATGATATTAAACAAACTGTTGATTTGATTAATAAAATGATTATTGGTACACAATTAAATGAAGTAGGTAAAGTATTAGAGTATGAAGTAAAACCTATTATTGCTAGATATGTTAAACAACATGAGGTATTATACAATGCTTTTTATACAGCATTTACCGATTTCGCTAAAGAATCTGTTACAATGACAGGAAGAAAAAATATGTTGATGCAACCAGAGTTTAATAACGCGGATAAGATAAGAGATATTATTAGTAAATTTGAAGATAAAGAAATCGTTGATAAAATAGAAGAAAATGATAATGGCATTAACATATATATTGGTAGTGAAACAGAATTTGATGATGATGTAACAATAGTTAAGATGAAATACGAAGCAAATGGTGAAGAAGGAACTATTGCTTTGGTAGGACCAAAAAGAATGGAATATGATAAAGTTATTGCTTTATTAGAATATATTAAAGAAAATATGAAAGAAGGTAATTAAAATGGAAGAAGAAAAGAAACATCCAGAACACGAAAATCATAAACCTCATGAACATAAACACGAAGAATGTAAATGTCATGGACATCATGAACATAAACATGATGATTGCAAATGTCATGAACATCATGAACACAAACATGAAGAATGTAAATGTCATGAACATCCAGAACATAAACATCCTGAACCACCACATGAAAAAAGAATTAAAGAATTAGAAGATAGTTTATTAAGAAGTAAAGCTGAATTTATAAATTATCGTAAAAGATTAGAAGAAGAACAATCAAGATTATTAAAATATTGTAATGAAGATTTAATTAAAGAAACACTACCTATTTTAGATAATTTTGAAAGAGCTATTAAAATGGATGATACTAATTTAGATGATGAAGTTTCTAAATTCTTATCAGGATTTAAAATGATTTATTGTAATTTAGTAAACATTTTAAAAAATTATGGTGTCATTGAAATAGATGGCAACAATAAACCTTTTGATCCAACATATCATGAAGCTATTATGACTGAGAAACGTGATGGTGTTGAACCAGGTATGGTACTTGAAGTACTACAAAAAGGTTATATTTTAAAAGATAGAGTTATTAGACCAGCAATGGTTAAAGTTAGTGAATAAGGAAAGGTGATTATATATGAGTAAAATTATAGGTATTGACTTAGGTACAACAAATAGTTGTGTCTGTGTATATGAAGGAGGAGAAGCTAAAGTTATAGCTAATCCAGAAGGAGAAAGAACAACTCCTTCAGTAGTAGCTTTTAAAAACGGAGAAATTATCGTTGGTGGAGCTGCTAAAAGACAAATGATTACAAATAAGGATACTATTTATTCTATTAAAAGATTAATGGGTACTGATGAAAAAGTAGAAGCTAATGGTAAGAAATATACTCCACAAGAAATTTCTGCTATGATTTTAGGAGATTTAAAGAAAACAGCTGAAGCTTATTTAGGAGAAAAAGTTACAAAAGCAGTTATTACTGTTCCAGCTTATTTCAACGATGCTCAAAGACAAGCAACTAAAGATGCTGGTAAGATTGCAGGATTAGAAGTTGAAAGAATTATTAATGAACCAACTGCTGCTGCTTTAGCTTATGGACTTGATAAACAAGATGAAAATCAAACTGTTTTAGTTTACGACTTAGGTGGAGGAACATTCGATGTATCTATCCTTGAATTAGGTGATGGTGTATTTGAAGTTAAATCTACAAGTGGTAATAATAGATTAGGTGGTGATGATTTTGATAAGAGAATCATGGACTACTTAGTTGAACAATTTAAAAAAGAAAACAATATCGATTTATCTAAAGATAAAATGGCAATGCAAAGAATTAAAGATGCTGCTGAAAAAGCTAAGAAAGACTTGTCAGGTGTAACTACAACTCAAATTAGTTTACCATTCTTATCTCAAGGTGAAGATGGACCATTACACTTAGAAATGAGTTTAACAAGAGCTAAATTTGAAGAATTATGTCATGATTTATTTGAAAGTACTTTAGAACCAGTTAGAAAAGCTATGAAAGATGCTAAATTATCTAAATCAGATATTGATAAAGTTATTTTAGTTGGTGGATCTACTCGTATTCCTAAAGTTCAAGAAATTATTAAAAATGAATTAGGTAAAGAACCATCTAAAGGTGTAAATCCTGATGAAGTAGTTGCAATGGGTGCTGCTATTCAAGGTGGTGTATTAACTGGTGATGTTAATGATATCGTATTACTAGATGTAACACCATTATCATTAGGTATTGAAACATTAGGCGGAGTATGTACTGTATTAATTCCAAGAAACACAACAATTCCTACAAGTAAATCACAAGTATTCTCAACTGCTGCTGACAATCAACCTGCTGTAGATATTCACATTTTACAAGGTGAAAGAAGTATGGCAAGTGATAATAAAACATTAGGTAGATTCCAATTAACAGGAATTCCTGCCGCTCCAAGAGGTGTACCACAAATTGAAGTAACATTTGATATTGATGCAAATGGTATTGTTAATGTTAAAGCAAAAGATTTAGGTACTAATAAAGAACAAGCTATTACTATTACAGCAAGTACTAATTTATCAGATGATGAAATCGATAAAATGGTAAAAGAAGCTGAAGCTAATCGTGAAGCTGATGAAAAGAGAAAAGAAGAAGCAGATGTTAAAAATGAAGCTGAGCAATTAATCTTTATGACTGAAAAATCAATTAAAGATTTAGGTGACAAGATTGATGCTAAAGATAAAGAAAAAGCAGAAGAAGAAATTAAAGAATTAAAAGAAGCATTAGAAAAAGATAACTTAGATGATATTAAATCTAAGAAAGAAAAATTAAATGAAACTGCTATGGCATTCGCAACTAAAGTTTATGAAGAAGCAGCTAAAAAGGCACAAGCAGAACAATCTGATACAACTGAATCTGATAAAAAAGACGATGTTCAAGATGCTGAATTTGAAGAAAAATAAGGAAGTTCTAGGTCATCTAGAACTTTCTAGTGTAAAGGAGAATATATGGGAAAATTACAAAAAACAAGAGATGAAATAGAAACTAAGTATACATGGGATTTAACATTAATCTATAAGACAGATAAGGATTTTGAAAAAGATTATGAAAAAGTAAGTAAAGAAATAAATGATATAACTAAATATCAAGGAATTTTAGTTAAAAGTGCTAGTAATTTATTAGGTTATTTAAAATTATCTAACGAATTAGAAAGAAAATTATATAAATTATATTACTATGCTAATTTAAAAAATGATCAAGATACTACTAATACTAAATATCAAGCAATGTTAGGTAAAGTTAAAAATTTATTAACTAAGTTTGAAGAACTAGATGCTTATGCAGAGCCAGAATTAATGAGTATTGATTATAGTTTAATTGAAAAATATTATGAAGAAGAAAAAGAATTAAAAGAATTTGAATTTGTTTTAAGTAATTTGTTTAGATTTAAAAAGCATATTTTATCTAAAGAAATTGAAGAAGTTTTATCATCTTTAAGTAATTCATTAAATAATAGTAGTGAAACTTATGAATTATTAACTGATTCAGATATGAAGTTTGGGAAAATATTAGATGAAAATAATGAAGAAGTAGAACTAACAGAAAGTAATTATAGTGTATTTTTACATTCTAAAGATAGAAGAGTAAGAAAAGAAGCATTTAATAAAATATTAACTACTTATGGTGAATATAAAAATACTATTAGTTCAACTTTTGCTGGTAATGTTGATACATTAGCAACTTTAGCTAAATTAAAAAAATATGATTCTAGTTTAGAAGCTGCTTTATTTAGCGATAATGTAGATAAAGAAGTATATAATAATTTAATTAAAACTGTTAAAGATAATTTAAATGTATTATATAAATATTTTAAATTAAAAAAAGATTTCTTAAAATTAGATGAGTTTCATTTATATGATCAATATGTTGATTTAGTAGAAGAAAATACTAAACACTATACATTTCTTGAAGCTAAAGATTTAGTAATTGAAGCTTTAAGTGTATTGGGTGAAGATTATATTAAAAATCTAAATAAAGCTTTTGATGAAAGATGGATTGATGTATATAATAACAAAGGAAAAAGGGGAGGAGCTTATTCTAGTGGCTTTTATGATACTAAACCTTATGTTTTATTAAATTATGAAGGCACTATTAACGATGTATCTACTTTAGCTCATGAATTAGGTCATTCTATGCATACTTATTACTCTTGTTTAAATAATCCTTACCAATATTCTTCTTACAAAATATTTGTTGCTGAAGTAGCATCAACTGTAAATGAATTATTATTGAATTTTCATTTATTAAATAAAGGAAGTAAAGAAGATAAAAAATATATTTTAAGTAATTTAATGAATTTATTTAAAGCTACTATTTATAGACAAACTATGTTTGCAGAATTTGAAAGAGATATGCACAATTTAAAAGAACAAGGTGGCGTATTAACTAACGAAGTATTATGTGATAATTATTACAAATTAAATTTAGATTATTTTGGACCTGATGTAGTAGTTGATGATGAAATAAAATATGAATGGGAAAGAATACCACATTTCTATTATAATTTTTATGTTTATAAATATGCTATAGGCTTATCTTGTGCATGTTATATTGTGGATAACATATTAAATAAAAAAGAGAATGCTTTAGAAAATTATTTAAAATTCTTAAGTAGTGGTGGATCTGATTATCCTATTAATGAACTTAAAATAGCTGGTATTGATGTTACTAAAAAAGATGTTATCGAATCAGCAATCAAAATGTTTGATAGCTTTATTGAACAATTTAAAGAACTTATGTAAGAAGGTGTTGTTATGAAAAAAGATTATTATGAAATATTAGGCGTTTCTAAAACAGCTACTCAAGATGAAATAAAATCAGCTTTTAGAAAACTAGCTAAGAAATACCACCCAGATGTTTCTAAAGAAGAAAATGCCGCTGAAAAATTTAAAGAATGCCAAGAAGCATATGCTGTATTATCCGATGAAACAAAAAGAAAACAATATGATCAATTTGGTCATGCTGCATTTGAAAATAATGGAGCTGGTGGATATGATTTCTCTGGATTTGATTTTTCAGATATATTTGGAGACATATTTGGTTCAGGTTTTGGTTTTAATTTTGGCGGTGGTTCTAGAGGAAAATCAAGAGGTAGAGATAAAGTTATGCGTGTTGACTTAACTTTTGAAGAAGCTGCTTTTGGTACCAAAAAAACAATTAATTTAGATACCTATACTGATTGTAATGAATGTCGTGGTAAAGGTGGATTTGATGAAGAAGCTTGTTCAACTTGTCATGGTACAGGTACAGTAGCTGCTGAACAAAGAACTTTATTTGGTACATTTATGACAAAAACAACTTGTCCTAAATGTAAGGGGAAAGGTAGATCTTATAAAAAAAGTTGTAGCAAATGTTCAGGTACTGGTAAAGTAAAGGTAAATAAAGATATTGAAGTTAAAATACCTGCCGGAGTTGATACTGGCAATCAACAAAGAGTATCTGGTTACGGAGAATATAGTGAATATGGTAATGGTGATTTATATTTAGAATATCGTGTATTACCTCATGAATTATTTGAAAGAGATGGTAATGATATTTATTTAGAAGTACCTTTAACTATTACTGAAGCTGTTTTAGGTTGTAAAAAAGAAATACCTACTATAACTGGTACTGTTAAATTAACTATCGAACCAGGAAGTAATACAGGCGATAAACTAAGATTAAAAGGAAAAGGAATAGAAGATGTACATAGTTATCGTAAGGGTGATATGTATGTTGTTCTAAATGTAGTTGTTCCAGATAAATTATCACGTGATCAAAAGAAATTGTTTGAACAATTGTCTAAAACTGATTTAGAGACAAAAGAATTTAATAAATTTAATAAATATATGAAAAAATAAGAGCTATACGCTCTTATTTATTTTTATTTCTATAAATTTATAATCGTTTTGATATTGTTCAAAGTAATTTTTAAAGTCCCCTTTTAATTCTGGATTTTCAATAATTGAATAACGATTAAATGCTGTAGTAACTAATTTTGGATAACTAGTTTTAAATGTTTCTAACTCGTTTGGATACAACAATTCAATAATAGATAAAATACTATTATATGTTAAATTAGATAAATTATCTTTTTCGGCAATAATGATAGTTGTTACATTATCATCGCCTTGTTTATATAATTTTAAATTTCCTTTTTCAAGAGTTATCGTTCCAGAATCTTTAATAAAACTTTCTTGTTCTTTTAAATAATTAATATCAAAATACATTGTTTTTAAACTTGAAGTATCGATTTTTGTATCAATATTTATAATTATTTCATTACCATTCTCTGTTTTTATTAAAGATATTCCATCAACACTAGTTGTAGTTAAATCTATTGAATTTAACAATGTTATTGTTTCAGTTTCTTCTAGTCCATGTACCATTCCAATACTATCAATTAATGTTAAGGATAATATGTGGTATATTTCATCACTGTTATTTTCTAATATTTTAAAATTTCTATTTTCTAATGTAAATATATATTGGTTGGTATTATTTTCTAAATTTATCTCATTAACATCTACAATAATTTTGTCATTTTCTGCTTTTGCTATACAATTATATCCTAAATCTTTTAAATTTTGTAAATTGCTATGACCATTAAATTTATTTACAATATCATTTAATGTAAGTTTTACTTCTGGTTCTTCAGTTGGTGGAGTAGGTGTAGTTCCAGGCGATGTTTTTGGTTTGTTAAAGAAATTAAAATATATTAAAGCTATTAATCCAATTACTAAAATAATTAACAGTAAAATAATAATTAGCTTGTTGGATTTTTTCTTTTGTTTATTGTGTGTACTATCATTACCAGTTTCATTTTCTCCTGTTTCTTCTTTAGCTTTTAATTCTTCTGTTCTTAATATTTCATCTGGATTTAATGGATTAACTATTTCTAGTTTATTGTTAGGTTGAGTTTGCTGAACAGGTTGAGCTTGTTGAACAGATTGAGCTTGTTGAACAGGTTGAGCTTGTTGAACAGGTTGAGCTTGCTGAACAGGTTGAGCTTGTTGAACAGGTTGAGCTTGCTGAACAGGTTGAACTTGCTGAACAGGTTGAGCTTGCTGAACAGGTTGAACTTGCTGAACAGGTTGAGCTTGTTGAACAGGTTGAGCTTGTTGAACAGGTTGAACTTGTTGAGAATTATCATTATTGTTTTGACTTAAATTATTAAACGAATTTTCATTCATATTTATCTATCCTCTTTTCTCATATTATTATATCATTAATAATAAAAATGATACAAGAGTAATTACAAAATATTATAAATTTTTACATTATTCCTCATATTTTATTGTTGGAATTGCATCATCTAAATTATCAACACTAGATGGTTCAGTTCCTTTTAAATAATATTGAATAACGCTTTTTTTATCATCTTTACTAGCTAATTTTCCTGTTTGAGGATTAACTAAAACACCAACAACATTATTTGGCATTGTGTACCAATTATCTTCTTTATCTTTTAAATAATATTCTATAATATCGGCCCACAAATTTTTATTTGTTGTAGAATCTCCATAAGCTAATTCTCTATTATCATCATATCCTCCCCAAACACCAACAACAACATCTTTATTATATCCAAATACTAAGTGGTCATATTCAGTGGTTCCTGTTTTAATAGCATATTTTTTAGTTAATTTATTTGATATTACGTAAGAAGTAGGGTAAGTATAACCAATAAAATTAGGGTTAGATGTATTCGCTAATAACTCGCTTAAAATGAAAGTTATACTTTTATTTAAAACTGCTTCTTTAGTTGATTTGTGCTCATATAAAACATTTCCATTTATATCTTCAACTCTTTTAATAAAATAAGGTTCTACTTTATATCCTTCGTTGGCTAAAATAGCATAAGCGTTAGTCATTTCTAATAAACTAATCGGTTGACTACCTAAGGCAAGTGATGGGATACTATCTAAATTAGTTTTTACACCAACTCTTTTCATTGTGTCAACTAAAACATCACTTCCTAAGAATAAATGTGTTTTAACAGCGTATATGTTATCTGAATAGGCAATAGCAGCAGCTAAAGAAATTTCTTTATTTGGATATTGATCACCATAGTTAGTTGGACTATATGTTTGATCTTCTGAAAAAACAAATGTTGTTTTTTCACTAGTAAAAGTAGTTGAAGCTGTAAAATTATTTTCTAAAGCTGCATAATATAAAAATGGTTTAATAGTAGAACCAACACTTCTATTACTTGATGTTGCTCTATTGTATTGACTTTTACTATAATCAACGCCTCCAACTAAACCTAAAACTGCACCATCAGATGGATTCATTATAACACTTGCAACTTGAATATCTGTATCAATATTATTTTTTATTGAGTTTTCAATTGCTTCTTGAGCTAAAGGATCAAAATTAGTATATATTTTTAAACCACCGGTTTCAATTAAAGAACTTGGTATTGAAGGTATTGATTTTAATTCTTCGATTACAACATCTTGATAGTACATAATTGAATTTAATTTTTCTGGATCATCTTTATCATCGAAGACTAATTGTTCATTATAAGCATTATTTAATTCTTCTTCTGTTATGTATCCATCTCTTAACATAGAATTTAAAACAACTTTTTGTCTTTTTTTAGCTGAATCTAAACTTACAAAAGGTGAATACTCACTCGGACGGTTAGGAATTCCTGCTAACATAGATGCTTCTGCTAAAGATAAATCAGACGCACTTTTACCAAAATAATATTTACTAGCATTTTCTATTCCAAAAACGCCACCATAATTAATGGTATTAAGATATCCTTCTATTATTTCTTCTTTAGAATAATGTGTTTCTAATCTTATTGTTAGCCAGGCTTCATTAATTTTTCTTTCCCAAGTTTTATCAAAGTCTAGGTATAAGTTTTTAGCGTATTGTTGAGTTATAGTAGAGGCTCCTTCATTATTTGATTTACTTTTAAAGTTGTTATATAAAGATTTAATAATTCTTAAATAATCAAAGCCTTTATGATCAAAAAAATGTCTATCTTCAATAGCAATGGTTGCATTGATAATATCTTGATCTAAGGATTCATAACTAATCCATTCATCAGTGCCTGTAATTAAATCTTCATTTTTATCATAAAAATAGTAACTTTTTGCACTGTTGACAGCTAATTTAGGACTCATCCATGCATATAAATATAATCCGACATAAAATAATAATCCTATACTAGCTATTATTATAAATATTTTAATTATTTTTTTCACAATAATCACCTATATTTATTATTGATAAAAATAAAAAAAATATGATATAATTACCGAAAGAGTGTGATTAATATGAGTAAAATAAATATAAATGTAACAATAAAAAGTAATGGTGAAGAAGTAGAAGAAAATTATTTAGCTTTAAAAAATAATAATAAAATAATTTATCAAGAAAAAAATTGTAAAACTACAATTGATTTGGATGAATTTAAAATAAAAAGAGAAAATGAAGAATCTTTATTAGAAATGAATTTTATTCCTGATAAAGAAACAAATGGTAGATATTTATTAAAAAAAGAAAATAGTTTAATAAATTTAACTATTTTAACTGATTATTTAATAATTGAAGATAATTTAATAATTTTAAAATATAAAGTAATAACTACTAATCAAGATGTTATTTTTAAATTAAAAATGTAAAATTTTTAGTATATTTTATGAAAGTTACAACATATTATAAAAATAGTATTGACACATTTTGAAAATATGCTAAAATGGGTATGATATTTTATCAAGGAGGTAATTATATTGATTAAAAATATGCCAAAGGAAGAGTTAGAAATTTTATCTTATTCTGATTTAACAGAATTGATTTTAAAAGAAGAAAATAAACCTTTAAATACACCAACAATTTTTAGAAAAATATGCGATATTTTAGGTTATGATGATGAAGAATATACTAATAAAATAGGTGATTATTATACTTCATTAACTACTGATAAAAGATTTGTCTTTTTAGATACAAATGAATGGGATTTAAGAGAAAAAAATCCTGTTGATATTGTTATGGATGAAGACGAAGATGAAGAAGAAGTTGATGATGAAGAAATGAATGAAGAAAATCAAGAAGAAACTTCAGAATATGAAGATGAAATTGATACAATGATGGAAGACGAAGATATAGTTGATGATGAAGAATTAGATGACTTATCTATTTTATCCGATGAGGAATTAGAAGAACACTAATTCCTTTTATTATTATAAATAATATTAAACATGTAATAGGAATAGATATTATAAGATTATCAAGATATAAACTAATAAAAGAAAATGTTAATCCACCACTATAAATAATTGGGATAGTTTCAATTATTTCGTTATCCAATTTTATATTTAAAGTTCCAATTTGACCTTCATCGGTAAAATAATCTACTTCTTTTAATCCACTATAATCAAATGTAAAATCATTTTTTGTAATTTCATTATTTAAATATTTTGAAATTGTTTCATTAGCTTTTATTTCTAATTTGCCTTCTTTACTATTTTTAGTATCTAATGCTATTAATGTATCACTTTTATTTATAATGTCTAAATAATGATAATTGCTTGTATAATAATCATATATCATTTGGGCATCCATAATATGTAAAGGATAATTACTTGTTCCATCAGCATTAGTTGTTATTAACATATATTCTACGCCATCATAATTTGCTATTGTTGACAGGCAATAACCTGCTAAAGTGGTATATCCAGTTTTTGAACCATAAACATATTTATTTTCTAAATCGTATCTATTTAAATAATTAGAATAAACGCTTTTAAAAGTTAAAGAGTTGTCACTTGTAGTATATTTGTTAGTTGTATAAATTTCTTTAAACGTTTCATTTTGTAAGGCGTATTTTAAAACAATACTCATTTCTCTTACTGTTGAATAATGATTATCAGTATCTAACCCTGATGTGTTAGCGAAATGAGTATTAGTTAAACCTAATTCTTCAGCTTTTTTATTCATTAAATCAACAAAATTATCTTCACTACCAGCTATGTAATAAGCTACTGTTTTAGTAGCATCAGCTCCTGATGGAAGTAAGATTCCATATAACAAATCTTTATAGGTTACTTTTTGACCTAATCTAAATCCAGCAACAGAAGCATTAGCTTCGATCAATCCTTCTAATCCTTCATAAGGAATAGTAACATATTCATTTATATCATCGATATTTTCAATTGCTACTATAGTAGTCATAATTTTAGTTAAACTAGCTATATAAGTTCTAGTATCAGCATCTTTTTCATATAAAACCATATCTTCATTCATATTGTATAAAATTGCATGATTAGAATTTATTTCTAAAGCATTAATATTAATTGGTATTAACAAAAATAAAAAAATTATTAAATATTTCATAATTCCTCCACATATACTTCTTTAATTATATCGTATTTAATTTTTAGTTTATTTAATTCTTCTTTAGTTATTTTAGCAATATAATAAGGATTTTCATTAAAATTCTTTTGAATTATAATACTATTATTTAATTGATATTCAATTTGTTTAATATTGTTATAATCAATATCAACTTTAATTAGATAACCTTTATTATATTTCTTTGTAATTATAGCTTCTTTAGTAGCATTAGAATAAGCTCTTATTAATCCGCCAGCACCTAATTTAATACCTCCAAAATATCTTACAACAACACATAATACATGATTTAAATTTTCTTTTTTTAAAACATTTAAGATAGGAAGACCAGCTGTACCTGATGGTTCACCATTGTCATTAGCTTTTTCAAAATTATCTAAGATATAAGCATAACAATAATGAGTAGCATCCTTATATTTTTTTTTAACTTCTTCTATTTTTTCATTTATTTCGTCTATATTATCAATGTGATAAGTTAAAGCAATAAATTTAGATTTATTAATAATAATTGTATTTATATTATCTACTACTGAAATCATTTAATCACCATATTTAATTATATCTTATTATTTAAAATAAGTCTAGAATGTGATAAAATAGTAAATATGAAAAAGTTTAAAAAGATTTATATTGAAATAACTAATATTTGTAATTTAAATTGTCCTTTTTGTTCTAAGGATAATAGAAAAAAACAAGAGATGAGTTTAGATGATTTTGAACATATTTTAAAACAAATAAATGATTATACTGATTATTTGTATTTACACATTAAAGGTGAACCATTAATTCATTCTAAAATAGAAGATATTTTAAATTTATGTTTTAAATATAATAAACAAGTTAATATTACAACTAATGGAACTTTATTAAGTAAAAAATACAAATTATTAGATAAAGTTAGACAAATTAATATCTCACTACATAGTTTAAATGAAGAAAAACTTTTAGATGTTTTAAAATGTGGTGATTATTTAAGTAGTAAAGGAGTACAAATAGTTTACAGATTCTGGACAAATGATAATTTATTGAATCAAGTTTTAAAATATTATGATTATAAAGATGAAATAACTAATAATTTCAAATTAAAAAATAATATTTATTTAAATAGAGATAAAGAATTTACTTGGCCAAGTTTAAATAATAAATTTATATCTGATAGAGGAACTTGTTATGGTTTAAAAACTCATTTGGGTATATTAGTTGATGGAACAGTAGTTCCTTGTTGTTTAGATACAGGTATAATTAATTTAGGTAATATATTAAAAGAAGAATTTGGTGATATTTTAAATAAAGAAAGAACTAAAAATATTATAACTAATTTTAACAATAATAAATTAGTAGAAGAATTATGTCAAAAATGTGATTTTAGGAAGTGATAGAATGATTAAAGAAAAATTATCTTTAGTACCTCAAAAACCCGGGTGCTATTTAATGAAAAATAAAGATAATAATATTATTTATGTTGGTAAAGCAAAAAAATTAAAAAATAGATTAAGTTCTTATTTTAGAGGAACACATTTTGGTAAGACAGCTAAATTAGTAAGTGAAATAAAAGATTTTGATTATGTTGTTGTTAATAGTGAAATGGAAGCATTAATTTTAGAAAACAACTTAATTAAACAATATAATCCTAAATATAATATATTATTACGTGATGATAAAAGTTATCCTTATATTGAATTAACAGATGAAAAAGTACCTAGGTTATCAATTGTAAGAACAATTAATAGAAAGAAAAATACTAATCATTTATATGGGCCTTATCCTAATGTTACGGCTGCTAGAAATACCGTTAATTTATTAAATAGAATTTATCCTTTAAGAAAATGCACTACTTATAACAAGAAACCTTGTTTATATTATCACATTAACCAATGTTTAGGTTATTGTACCAACAATGTTGATATTAATAAAATAAATGAAATGAAAAATGAAATAGTTAAATTTTTAAAAGGTGATCATAGTATTGTATCTAATAAAATTAAAGAAGAAATGTTAAAAGAAAGTGAATTAATGCATTATGAAAAGGCTAAAGAATTAAAAGAATTATTAGATTATATTGAACTAGTTTTAACTAAACAACAAGTTGAAATGGGTGATAACGTTGATCGAGATGTCTTTGGATATTATACTGATAAAGGATATTTATCAATTGAAGTATTTTTTATAAGAGGATCTAAATTAATTGGGAAGCATTCTAAAATATTTCCATTAATTGATGAAGTAGATGATACATTAAATAGTTATATATCTAAATTTTATGATAAAGATATTATTAAACCAAAAGAAATATTGGTAACCGATAATATTGATACTAACTTATTAAGTGAATATTTAAATATTAAAGTTTTCAGTCCAATAAAAGGTGATAAGAAAAAAATAGTTGATATGGCATGTAATAATGCTAAAATATTATTAAATGAAAAATTTGAATTAATCAAAAAAGATGAAGAAAAAACAAGTATTGCTAATGAAGAATTAAAAAACATTTTGAAACTAGATAAACTAGATCGCATTGAAATATTTGATAATTCTAATTTGTTTGGTAATTTTAACGTATCTGGGATGGTTGTTTATATCGATGGAAAAGAAGCTAAAAATGAATATCGTAAATATAAAATAACTGTAGATAAAAATGATGATTATGGTACAATGAGAGAAGTTATATATAGAAGATACTTTAGAGTATTAAAAGATAATTTAGATAAACCAGATTTAATAATTGTTGATGGTGGAATAGGGCAAATGCATATCGCTCGTGAAATATTAAGTCAATTAAATTTAGATATCATGGTTATAGGATTAAAAAAAGATGATAAACATGCTACTAGTAAGTTATTAGCTTTTGATCCAATAATTGAAATAGATATTGATAAAAAATCTAATTTGTTTCATTATTTGGAAAGAATGCAAGATGAAGTTCATAACTATACTATTAATTATCACAAACAATTAAGAAGTAAAGGAAGTTTAGAAAGCGTATTAAGCAATATTGAAGGAATAGGGGAAAAAAGAAGAACTTTATTACTTAAAAAATATAAAAGTTTAAATAAATTAAAAGAATTAAGTTTAGAAGAACTAGAAAGTATTTTACCAAAAGATGTTGCTTTTAATTTACACGAATATTTAAAAGAATTTGACAAATAAAATAATTTTGCTATTATATATGATCGGTGGTTAGTCATGAAAGATATGCATTTTCAAAGTGAAGAGCATTTAAATTGTTTTATTAAAAATTTGCAATTTATTGGTCTTGGTTCTGAAGGTAGTTGTTATAGACTTGATAAAGGAACTGTTTTTAAACATTTATGTGGCCCAAATTATGAAAAAAGAGAAAAAGAAGAAATATTACAGTTTAAAGATATTAATATACCGAATTATGTATTTGTTCAAAATATAGCTTATTTAAAAAATGAAATTGTTGGTGTTTTAATGCAATATATAACTGGTGAAAATCTTGAAACACAAAATCTTTATCGCATAAGAATTATTAGTTTAATTAAAATGTTTGATGATTTAATTGAAGCAACAAAAAAATTATCTAATTTAGGGGTTAGTGTTTTCGATGTCTGTTCTGTTAATGTTATATATAATAAAACTAGATTATATTTAATAGATACTATGGATTATAGTAGAGTAGATATTGATTCAGAAAAACTTTTTAAAGAAAATATGTCAAGAATAACATGGAATATTCATAATACAATATTTCCTTTTTCTATCATAAAATTTATATCTTCAATTCCTGAATTAAAAGATTTTAAACATGATAAAGAATTATTAAGTAATCCTAGTTATTTTTTAAAAATTTTATTAAAAGAATTAAATGAATATATTGGATATGAAGTTAAAACATTAGAAGAGGCTAGTAAAAAATTAAAATGCTAGTTTTTTTTAGGTTATTTTGTTATAATATTTTTATGTCCACGTAGTTCAATGGATAGAATATTCCTCTCCGAAGGGAAAGATTGTAGGTTCAACTCCTAACGTGGACACCATTTATTAAAATAATTTGTTAGAAAATGATAAAATTTAAGAAAAACAAAATAAATTCTTGACAAGCATTAGTAATATATGCTATATTATTAATGCACTTGGGGAATTAGCTCAGTTGGCTAGAGCATCTGCCTTGCACGCAGAGGGTCAGGGGTTCGAGTCCCCTATTCTCCACCAAGTTTGATTATTAACGACTTTTATAGTCGTTTTTTTAATATCTATGATATAATAATTAAAGGTGAAAAGTTATGGAAAAGATAATATTAGTTGATGGTAATAATCTATTATTTAGAAGTTATTATGCTACTGCTTATAATGGCAATTTTATGAAAAATAGTAAAGGCTTTCCTACTAATGCTTTATTTGGATTTGCTAATATGATGAACAAAATAATCGATGAAGAAAAACCTACTTATATAATGGTAGCTTTTGATAAAGGAAAAACGTTTAGACATGATAAGTATGATTTTTATAAACAAGGAAGAATAGAAACACCTAATGAATTAAAACTACAATTTCCTAAAGCTAAAGAATTATTAAATGCTATGGGAATTAAATATTATGAAATAAATAATTATGAAGCTGATGATATAATTGGAACATTCGCTGAATATTGTAATAAAGATCCTAAATTTATTGGAACAATTATTAGTAGTGATAAAGATTTATTACAATTAATAAGTAATGATATCGATATTAAATTATTAAAACAAAAAGATTATTTAAGATATAATGAAGATACATTTACAAAAGAATATGGAATTAAACCAATTAATATTATTGATTTAAAAGCTTTAATGGGGGATGCTTCAGATAATATTCCCGGTGTTAAAGGAATAGGAGAGAAGACTGCTTTAAAACTATTACAAGAGTATAAAACATTAGATGGTATATATGAACATATTGATGAAATAAAAGGTAAAACAAAGGAAAAATTAGTAATTGATAAAGATAATGCTTATATGAGTTATGAAATAGCTACTATTTATAAAAATGTACCAATTGATATTAATGTTGAGGAATTAAAATATTTAGGTAGTACTGATAAATTAAATAGTTTATATGAAGAATTGGAATTTTATTCATTTCTAAAAAAAGAAAAGAAAAAAGAAGAAGATATTAATATTACAATTATTGATGATGTAAGCAAAATAAAAATTGATAAAGAATGTGCTATTTATTTAGAATTAAATGGCACAAATTATCACAATTCTAATATTATAGGTATAGGGATATATAATAAAGATGTTGCTTATTATATAAAAAACATAACAAATTTAGATTTTTTAAATGGTTTAGATGTATTTACATATGATTTAAAAAAACTTTACGTTTCTTTGAAATATAAAAATATAAAAATACCTGACATTAAAAATGATTTAATGATAGCTGCTTCATTATTAGAGTATAACACTAAAGATGATATTGCTTATCTAGCTAATCAATTTAACTATAATATTCCTTTTTATGAAAGTGTATTAAAACAAGATGATATATCTAAAATAGTTGTTAGTAAAGCTAAATTTATCTATGAAATAAAAGATGAATTATTAAATAAAATAAAAGAAGAAAATATGGAAGAATTATATAATGAAATAGAGATTCCTTTAACTTATGTTTTGGGGGATATGGAATATGATGGTGTAGTTGTTGATAAAGATATTTTAAATGAAATGGGTAATGAAATTAAAATTAAATTAGAAATATTAAGTAAAGATATTTATAATTTAGCTGGTACTTCATTTAATATATCATCACCTCAACAATTAGGTGAAATCTTATTTGAAAGGTTAAATTTACCTCATGGTAAAAAAGGTAAAACAGGTTATTCTACAGCTGTTGATGTTTTAAATAAATTAGTTAATAAACATCCAATTATTGAAAAAATATTAGAATATCGTATGTTAAATAAATTATATACGACTTATGTTGAAGGATTAATTAGTACAATTAAGGATGGAAAAATTCATACAATTTATACCCAAACATTAACAAGAACAGGTAGATTATCTAGTATTGAGCCTAATTTACAAAATATTCCTATTAGAACAGAATATGGTAGATTAATTAGAAAAGCTTTTGTACCATCACCTAATTCAATTATTATAAGTGGTGACTATTCTCAAATTGAATTACGAATTTTAGCGCATATGGCAAATGTTCCAGCTTTAATAGAAGCTTTTAATAATGATTTAGATATTCATAGTAAAACTGCTTCTGATATTTTTAAAACAGATGTTGTAACTAAAGAGATGCGAAGAATAGCTAAAGCAGTTAATTTTGGTATTATCTATGGTATTAGTAGTTTTGGTTTATCTGAAAATTTAAATATATCTACTAAAGAAGCGAAACAATTTATTGATGAATATTTAAAAACATATCCTGGTATTAAAGAATATATGGATAATACAATTAAAAATGCTTATGAATGTGGATATGCCAAGACATTATTTAATCGAAAAAGAAATATTGATGAATTAAAAAATACTAATTATATGATTAGACAATCAGGAGAAAGAATGGCTTTAAATACACCTATTCAAGGTACTAGTGCAGATATAATAAAAAAAGCAATGGTTTTAATTCATCAAAAATTAAAAGAAAACAATTTAAAATCTAAATTAATAATTCAAGTTCATGATGAATTAGTGTTTGATTGTTTAAAAGAAGAACAAGAACAAGTTATTAAAATCATGAAAGATGTTATGGAAAATGTAATTAAATTAAAAGTACCATTAAAAATTGACGTCGAATATGGCAATAATTGGTACGAAGCGAAATAGGTGATTAAATTTGAAAATAACTAAAGTTTTATTGGTTAGTTCAATAACCAATATCTTTTTATCTATAATTAAAATATTATTTGGATTTATTGGTAAGTGTAATGCTTTAGTAGCTGATGGAATTCACTCTTTGAGTGATCTATCAACTGATTTTGTAGCTATATTTGGTAATCATTTATCACTAAAACCTGCTGATAAAAAACATCCTTTTGGACATGGTAAAACAGAATATCTTACTAGTATGATAATTGGTATTGTAATTATAATATTAGGGTTAAGTTTAATTTATAATACATTTAATAAAGAAATTATAATACCTGATTTAATAATGATTTTAGTTAGTTTGTTTACAATCATTTCTAAATTATTGTTATCTAATTATATTTATAAAAAAGGAGTTTTATATTCAAATAATATTTTAATTGCTTCTGGTAAAGAAAGTAGAGCCGATGTATATAGTTCAATATTTGTTTTGTTGTCTATTGTATTAATGCAATTTTCTAATGAAGTAAGTGTATTAAAATATGCTGATATGTTTAGTACAATAATTATAGCTTTATTTATTATAAAAACAGGATTTAATATATTAAAAGATAATATAGGCATATTATTAGAAGAACAAGTGTTAGATAAAAAATATTTAAAAGAAATAAAAAATATAATTACATCTTTTGATGAGATAGTTGAAATAAAAGACTTATATGTTTTAAGATATGGTCCTTATTATAAATTGGTATCCAATGTTATAATGAAAGATTTACTGTTAACTGATGCTCATAATGTTATAGATGAAATAGAAAATAAATTAAAAGAAAAAGATTCTAGAATAAAATATGTGTTTATTCATATGGAACCGATTGACAAATTCTAAAAAAGTGATATGATAATTCAAATTCAACAGGGGGTTATTATGCCAAGTAAATATCAATTTGGAGAAATGATTATAAAGTTAGAGGAATTAGTTGATTTGTATAAAAATACAGATTATCGGTATAATGTTAATAAATTATATCTATCAGATGGGAATGTTTTAAATTTTAGTTTTGCTAAAGAGAATATACCACATCTATTAGGAATAAATATAGTAAATTTACGAACAAGTAAAGTTTTAACTGCGACAACACCATTTGAAATGTTAGAAGAATTAATATCAAGGTATAACGCAATTTATGATAAAATGGTAAGAGGAGAATTGAATTATCGTGATATTTTTTCACCATTTATTGAAGATAAGATAAAGTCATTTGAAAAAGCTTTAACATTTAAACTGGAAGATATATTTTTTGCTTGTAATTATTCTAAAGAACGATCTTATGTTAATGGTATGGAATATAACTTTGGTTGTCAATATTATGTTTGCTTAAAAGGAGAAAATGATGATTTAATCTTTTTAGGATTAAATAAAAAAGAATATGAACGTTGTTATTCTCCATCATCTTTACTTGGATGTTTTGATAAGCAAAAAGGTTCAAAAATGATAGAGGATATGATTACTAATCAGCAAATAATGCTAGTTAATTGTGTTGAAATTGTAAACTTAAAAAAAACTAATTATTTGGATAATAAAATAAAATTACAATTAGCTAAAGTATTGATTAATTTATCTAATAGATATGGAAGTAGTTTAATAATTACTAAAGATTATATTTTTGCTTTAAGTAAATTGATTACTGCATATGAAAAAGAAAATAAAATGAAAAATTTTATTTTAGATTTTATCTCTGCAATTTCTAAAGGTAAGAAATTAAAAACAGATACTACTTTTGATAGTGATATTAAAGATTTAACAAAACTTTATAATGATGAATTGCAAAGAAGAAGACAAAGTGATTTAGAAGAATTAAGAAATTTGAGAAAAGAAGTAATAGAGTTAAAAATGCAATTAGAAAAAGTAAAAGTTAAAAAATGATTGTTGACAATACAAATTTAAAATGATAAAATACAATCAAACGAAAAAGGAACTAAGTAATAAATATATTATTTAATAGAAAGTTAGTGGTTGATGGAAACTAATAATAATTATTTGTGAAATCTACTCCTTTAGTGAAATGTAAACATTTCCGGGTAAAACCGTTATCTCTTAATTAAGACTATTTTAGGATGGCACCGTATTTTGTATACTCCTAATAAGATAGTCTTTTTATTTTTAGAAAGGAAAGATATTATGATCGATATTAAATTAATAAGAGAAAATAGTGAATTAGTAAAAGAAAATATTAAGAAAAAATTTCAAGATAAGAAATTAGGTGTTGTTGATGAAGTAATTGAACTTGATAAACAATTTAGAGAATGTAAATTAAAAGGTGACAATTTAAGAGCTTTAAAAAACAAAAAAAGTTCTGAAATTGGTATTTTAATGAAAGATGGCAAAAAAGAAGAAGCTAATAAAATTAAAGAAGAAATTAGTAGTTATGCTAATCTTATGAAAGAATTAGAAGAAAAGGAAATTGTTTTAGAACAACAAATTAAAGAAAAAATGATGGTTATTCCAAATATTATTGATGATTCTGTTCCTGTTGGTAAAGACGATAGTGAAAATGTTGAAATTGAAAAATTTGGTGAACCAGTAGTTCCTGATTATGAAATACCATATCATGCTGATATAATGAAAAATTGTTTAGATAAAGAATCTGCAGGCAGAACTAGTGGTAATGGATTTTATTATTTAATAGGTGATATAGCTCGTCTTCATTCTGCTATGTTATCTTATGCTAGAGATTTTATGATTGATAAAGGATTTACTTATTGTATTCCACCTTTTATGATTAGAAGTGATGTTGTTAATGGTGTTATGTCATTTGAAGAAATGGATGCTATGATGTACAAAATAGAAAATGAAGATTTATATCTAATTGGTACTTCAGAACATTCTATGATAGGCAGATTTAAAAATCAAATTGTTAAAGAAAATGAATTACCTATTACATTAACAAGTTATTCACCATGTTTTAGAAAAGAAGTAGGAGCTCATGGTATTGAAGAAAGAGGAGTATATCGTGTTCATCAATTTGAAAAACAAGAAATGGTAGTTTTATGTAAACCAGAAGATTCTATGGACTGGTATAATAAAATGTGGTCTTATACAGTTGAATTCTTTAGATCATTAGATGTTCCAGTTAGAACTTTAGAATGTTGTTCAGGTGATTTAGCAGATTTAAAAGTTAAATCATGTGATGTTGAAGCATGGAGTCCAAGACAAAAAAAATATTTTGAAGTTGGATCTTGTTCTACTTTAGGTGATGCTCAAGCAAGAAGATTAGGTATTAGAACCAAAAATGATAAAGAAACATATTATTTACATACTTTAAATAATACAGTTCTTGCTACACCACGTGGATTAATAGCTGTATTAGAAAATAATTATCAAGAAGATGGTAGTATAAAAATACCTAAGGCTTTACAACCTTATATGGGTGGAAAAGAAAAAATTAACATTAGTTAATTTTTTCTAATTGCATAATATAAATTAGAAAAAGGTGATTGTATGAAAATAGGAGTGTTTGATTCTGGGGTTGGAGGATTAACAGTTTTAAAAGAATTACTTAAATATAAAAATGAATATTATTATTTTGGTGATAATATAAACATTCCTTATGGAACTAAAACGAAATATGAATTACAAATATTAGCGTCCAAAATAGTTGAATTTTTAATATCAAAAGATGTAGATATGATTATAATAGCATGTGGTACAGTAAGTTCTAATGTTTATGAATATTTAAAAAATAAATATGATATTCCAATATATGATATTATTGGCCCAACCTTAAACTATTTAAAAGATAAAACATATTATACATTTGCAACTCCAATGACATGCAAAAGTAAAATATTTAATAATGCTATTGAATGCTCTTTACTAGTACCATCAATTGAAAATAGTGAAGATGTAATACCTGCTTTAAAAGAATATTTAGATAAAATTCCATTAAATTCAAATTTAGTTTTAGGTTGTACTCATTATCCTATTTTAACTAATGAAATATTAACTTTAAGACCAGATTTAAATTTAATTAATATGGGAAAAGTTTTATTTGATTCTCTTGATTTAGAATCAAATAAATTAAAAGTAAGATTATATTTTAGTAAAGTAGATCATAATTTAATTAATAACATAGAAAAGATAATTGATGTTGATTATCAATTGGAGGAATTATGCCTGAATTACCAGAAGTAGAAACAGTAAAAGAAGTTTTAAAAAAACAAATATTAAATCAAAAAATATTAGATGTTATAGTTAATTATCCTAAAATGATTGAACAAATTAACGTAGATGATTTTATTAATAAACTTAAAAATCAAACAATAATTGATATTAAAAGAAGAGGTAAGTGGTTATTGTTTGAATTAAATGATTATTATTTGTTAAGTCATTTAAGGATGGAAGGTAAATATTATATCAAAAATTTTAATGATGAAGTTACTAAACATCAACATGTTATATTTAGATTCAAAGATTTTGAATTAAGATATAATGATACTCGTAAATTTGGTAGAATGTATTTGTTAGATAAAAATAATATTTATAATACTAAACCTTTAAATGAATTAGGTTATGAACCATGGGATGATAAATTAGATATAGAATATTTAAAAACAAAATACAAAAATAAAAGATTACCAATTAAAACGGTATTGTTAGACCAATCTATAATAGTAGGGATTGGCAATATTTATGATGATGAAATATTATTTTTAAGTAAGATTAATCCATATAAAAAAGCAAGTGAATTAACTGACATAGAATTAAATAATATTATTAATAATACTAAAATAGTATTGGAAAAAGCTATAAAATTAGGTGGCACAACTATTAAAACTTATACCTCTAGTGAAGGGGTACATGGTAGATTTCAAAATGAATTGTTAGTACATACTAAAGTAGAATGCCCTACATGCCATAAAAAATTGAAAGTTGAAAAAATAAATGGAAGAAGTACATATTATTGTGAAGAATGTCAAAAATAAAAGCAATTACTTATAATTTAAGAATTGCTTTTTTTAATTTCCATAATTACTGGTAAAATAATAGGATTTCTTCCTGTTTTGTCAAAAATATAATTTGATAATTCAGAAATAATAGTAGATTTTAATTCTGAAACATTTTTGTTTTGAATAATATTTTTGGTTTTATTTTCTAAATCATGTAATAATTCCATATTATCGTTAACTAATACAAATCCACGAGTTGTAATGTTAGGGTTTACAATTAATTTGTTGTTTTTAATTGGTAAAGTAACAATTACAATACCATCTTGACTCATTGCTTTTCTTTCTTTCATTACAATATTATTCATATTACCAATTTTATTACCATCTACATATGAATTGCCTGTGTCAATTTTTTCACCTAAACTAATTTTACCATTTTTCATGTTTAATACATCACCATTACTTAAAATAAATGTATTTTGTTTAGGTATATCACACATGATACCAATATCAGCATGTTTTTTTAACATTCGATATTCACCATGAATAGGCATAAGGTATCTTGGCTTAATTAATCTAATCATAAGTTTTAATTCTTCTTCATTAGCATGTCCAGAAGTATGAACATCAGATAATGATGTATTAGTATATACTTTAACCCCTTTTAAGTATAATTTATTAATAGTTCTTGATATACTCACGGCATTACCAGGAATAGCTGAGGAAGAAAATACTACAGTATCATTTCCTTTTAATTTAATTTGTTTATGATTACCATTAGCTATTCTACTTAAAGCTGCTAGTGGTTCACCTTGAGATCCAGTACATAATAAACAAACTTTATGATCAGGCATACTATTTGCTTCTTCTGGTGTAATAAATATTTCTTTATTTTTTATATATCCACCTTCGATAGAAATTTCAATGTTATTGTTCATACTTCTACCAAAAACAGCAATTTTACGATTATTTCTTTTGCAAGTATCAACTATATGTTTTAAACGATATATATTAGAAGCAAAAGTAGCTATAATTATTCTTCCATTATGTTTTTTAAATATATCTGATAAAGCTTCATCTACTTTAGATTCACTAATAGAAAATCCTGTGTTTAATGCGTTTGTACTTTCACTTAGTAATAATGTAACTCCTTTTTTGCCTATTTCAGCCATTTTATGAATATTTGCCATAGGCCCAATTGGAGTTAAATCAAATTTAAAATCTCCAGTTTCAACTATAGTACCATTTGGAGTATGAATGCATATTCCGTGACTATCAGGAATTGAGTGAGTTGTCATAAAGAACTCTACCATCATATGTTTGAATTTTATTTTAGATTTTTCATTATAAACAAATAAATTTTTATATTGAATATTTCTTTCTTCTAATTTTTTTCTAATTAGTCCTATTGCTTGATTAGGTGCATATATAAATGGTACATTTACATTTTGTAATAAAAACGGAATAGCACCTATATGATCTTCATGACCGTGAGTTATAAATAAAGCTTTAATTTTTCTTTCATTTTTCTTTAAAAAAGTAAAATCAGGAATAATATAATCTACACCTACAACGTCATCAGGAAATGTGACTCCGGCATCTATTATAATTATCTCGTTTTCATGCATAACACAATACATGTTTTTACCAACTTCACCTAATCCACCTAAAGCAAATATTTTAGTAACATTTTCTTTAAACATTTTTTCCTCCTTTCTTTAAAATTTGACTTTATAATTATACATTTTTTATTTGAATTTGTCAAAAGATATTAAATTTATTGGATAAAGTAAGAAATATTTACTAGATTATTTAAGTATATAATGATAAATATGAATACAGGCTTATAAATTAACAGGTTTATCAATAAAAAAATAAAAGATATGTTGCTTTAAACTATCTTTTTTTGATATAATTTTAAAAGGTGATATAAATGTTTGAAAATTTAGGAGATAGATTAACTAGTGTTGTAAATAAAATAAAAGGTTATGGAAAAATAACTGAAGAAAATATTAGTGAAATTACAAGAGAATTAAGACTTGCTTTACTTGAAGCAGATGTTAATTATCAAGTTGTAAAAGAATTTATTAATAATGTTAAAGAAAAAGCTTTAGGTGAAGAAGTATCTAACAGTTTAAAACCTAGTGAATTGTTTATTAAAATAGTAAAAGATGAATTAGTAGAATTATTAGGTGGAGAAAAAAAAGATTTGGTTACTAATAAAGATTTAAATATTTTAATGTTAGTTGGTTTGCAAGGTAGTGGTAAAACTACAACAATAGGTAAATTAAGTTTATTATTAAGAAAAAAATATAATAAAAAACCATTGTTAGTAGCATGTGATGTATATAGACCAGCAGCTATTGATCAATTAAAACAAATAGGTAAGGAATTAAATATTGAAGTTTATGAAGAAGGTAAAAAAGATCCTAGAGAAATAGTAACTAATGCTATTAAATATGCGAAAGAAAATAATTTTAATTATATTTTAATAGATACAGCTGGTAGATTACACATCGATGAAGAATTAATGAATGAATTAAATGATATTAAAGATATCGTAAATCCAGATGAAATATTATTAGTAGTAGATTCTATGACTGGACAGGATGCTATTAATGTTATAACAGGGTTTAATGATAAATTAGAGTTGACAGGAGCTATTTTGACTAAATTAGATGGTGATACTAAAGGTGGTGTTGCTTTATCTGTAAGACATTTAACTAATGTTCCAATTAAATTTGTTGGTGTTTCAGAAAAAATGGATGGATTAGAAGAATTTTATCCTGAAAGAATGGCTACTCGTATTCTAGATATGGGCGACATAATGAGTATGATTGAAAAAGCTGAAGGTATTATGGATGATGAGGCAGTTGAATCAGCTAAAAAAATGCAAAAAGGTAATTTTGATTTAGAAGACTTCTTAGTTCAATTAAAACAAATAAAAAAACTAGGACCTTTAGAAAATATATTAAAAATGTTACCTGGTGCTAAAGAAATGGGATTAAATAAGATTCAAATTAATCCTAAAGATATGTTGCATATCGAAGCAATTATTTTATCAATGACACCTTATGAAAGAAAACATCCTGAAGTATTAAAAGCTAGTAGAAAACAAAGAATTGCTAAAGGTAGTGGTAGAAGCGTTGAAGAAGTAAATAGATTATTAAAACAATTTGAACAAATGAAATTATTAATGAAACAATTTAAAAATGGTAATTTTAAATTACCATTTTAAAAAAAATAGGCACTGAATTAATCAGTGTCTATTTCATATTCAATAATTTCACCTGTAGTAGCATTAATTTCATAACTATATTCTTTATTATTAGCATCAAACTCAATTTCGTATTTATTATCATCTAATTCAATTTCATAATTAGTTATATTAGTAACGTTAGCATGATCTAAAGCGATTTGCTTAGCTTCATCTTTACTAATTATAGGATTAGGTTCTTTATAGTTGCTATCAATAGAATATTTAATTATTTTACCTGTAGTAGCATTAATTTCATAATCATATTCTTTATCATTTGCCTTAAACTCAATTTCATATTTGTTATTATCTAATTCAATTTCGTAATTAGTTATATTAGTAACATTAGCATGATTTAAAGCAATTTGCTTAGCTTCATCTTTAGTTATTTTATCAGTTGTTGTATTGTTTGAATTATTATTTGAATTGTTATTTGATACTTCATTATTATCAATTTCATATTCAATTATATCTCCAGTTAAAGCATTAATTTCATAATCATATTCTTTATTATTAGCTTTAAATTCGATTTCATAAACCATAACATCATCAAAATCTAATTCAATTTTATAATTAGTTATATTAGTAACATTAGCGTGATTTAAAGCAATTTCTTTAGCTTTATCTTCACCAATATAAGCTTTTTGACTAGCACTACCAGTAGTATTTTCATTATCCTTTAAAATTAAATTTAATTCATTAATAGATAGATCAGCTAATTGATCAAAAGTTAATAAATTGTTATTAGCCATTATTTGTTTAATTATTTTTACTTTACCTAAAGAAATATTATATTGGTTAGCTAAATCAGTTAATTCTTTTTCTTTGTTAACAGTTTGGCTAATAATTGAAATGTTTTCCATATTAATTTGATTTAAAATTTCTTGTCTTAAAGTTTCAGCTTTAGTATTATCATTGTTTTCAACTGATATTAAAATTGAGTTAGCTAATTCAGTAATATATCCATTTTTAACCATAGATCCAATTAATGCGTTAACAGCTACATTAATATCACTACCTTTTAAATCCATATCACTAATAATTTTTTCTCCATCTTCATTATTAGCAACAACTTCTAAAACTTTTTCTTTTTGATTGATTTTTAATTCAACGCTTGGATTAACATCGATTCCTACTTTTGAAGTAACTTTATAATTATTATTATAATATAATCCCCCTATAAACAATAAGCATATTACACAAAGTGTACTGATTGTTGCCAAAATAGGCAATTTTCTTTTCTTTTCCATATAAACATATCCTTTCTTTTCTAAATTATTTAAATCGAACTTAGGAAGTTTAATATTATTTAAATTTTTATTAATTCTTTTTTCAATACTATTCATTTTTTCCCTCCTTTGTAAGTTCTTTTAATTTTTTGATTGCTCTATGATATTTAGAGAGAGTAGTAGTTAATTTTAAATCTAAAATCTTAGCAATCTCATAAAATTTAAATCCATTCATAGCATGTAAGATAACAATACTTCTTTCGTCGTCATTTAAATTATTTAGTAAATATTCTATCAATATTTTATCATCGTGATTAGGTTTAGATATAAATTCAATTTCATCAACATTAATTGTTTTTTTATTACTTTTAATTTTATTATAGGCAATATTTTTAGTAATTGTTAAAATCCAAGCCATTGGTTTATTTTGATTTTGATATTTAAAAGCATTGTGATAGATCGTGATAAATACATCTTGTGTAACATCTAAAGCATCTTCGTTGTTTTTTAAAATACTAAGAGCAAAGCTATAAATATTATTATTAATTAAGTTATATAGTTCATTAAATGCTTCAATATCGTTCATTGCAATTCGTTCTAAGTAGTTGCTAACTTCCATTTTTTTACTCCTCTCAATATAATAACAATTATGAGTATTATTTTATTGCATAATTTTTTTAAAATATATCATATTTTTTTTAATTAGTCAAAAATAGTATTGACATTAAATTTATAATTACATATAATTATATAGCGTGCTATATAATTGGAGATGATTAAATGGATCGACATATTGGTTTTTATTTTAAAAAAATTTTTCAGATAATGGAAAAAAATATGAATAAAAAATTAGAAAAAATTGATTTAACTAATAGTCAAGCGAGTATATTAATTTATTTATATAAAAATAAAGAAATAGTTAATCAAAGGGATATTGAAAAAAAGTTTGATTTAACCAATCCGACAGTCAATGGCATATTAAATAGATTAGAAAATAAAGGTTTTATCAAACGTACTATTAGTATGAAAGATGCTAGAAATAAAGAAATTCATTTAACAGAAAAGAGTATATCTTTAATAAATGAAATGCGAAATGAAGCAAAACAATTAGAAAAAGAATTAATAGCAGGCATATCAAAAGAAGAATTAAATATTTTTAAAGAAGTTTTAAAAAAAGTATTTAATAATTTACAAGGAGGAATAAAATGAAACATATATTAAAAACATTAAAAAAGTATATTTTTCAAATAATACTAGTATTTGTATTACTTTTTATGCAAGCAATGTGTGATTTAAGTTTACCAGAATATACTTCTGATATAGTAAATATTGGTATTCAACAAAGTGGTATTGAATCTTCAGTTCCTGAAGTAATTAGAGAAAGTGAATATGAAAAATTATTGTTGTTTGTAAATAATGAAGATAAAGAAATTATCAATAGTAACTATACTTTAATAACAAAAGATGATACACAGTATTTAGAAAAATATCCATTATTAAATGAAGAAAATTTATATGTTTTAACTGGTGATGATGAGTTAAATGATATAATGACTTTACCGATTATAATGGTATATAGTTTTTCTAATAATACAATTGAAATACCAGAATTAAATATTCCAGATGGTATGACTATTTTTGATGTCTTAAAAAATATGGATGAAGAGACACATAGTCAATTTTTAAATAAATTAAAAGAGAATTATTCTAATGAAAAGGTTAGTTTATTAGAACAAATGGCTACAGTTTATTTAAAAAACGAATATACCGAAATAGGTATTGATGTATCTAATTTACAAATTAGTTATATTGCTAAAACAGGAGTTAAAATGTTAGCTGTTGCTTTAGCTGCTATGGTATTAACTATCGTAACAGTATTTTTATCAAGTCGTATTGCAGCTTTCTTTAGTAGAGATTTAAGAAGTCAAGTAGTTAATAAAGTTATGACTTATTCAAATAAAGAATTTGAAAGTTTTTCAACAGCTTCTTTAATTACTAGAAGCACTAATGATATTCAACAAGTTCAAATGTTAGTTGTTATGTTACTTAGAATAGTATTCTTTGCCCCAATTATGGGAATAGGTGCTTTAACTAAAGTTAGTGGTAATGAAATGAGTTGGATAATCGGTTTAGCTGTATTAGTAATTATAAGCTTTGTAATTATATTATTTAGTATTGCTATGCCTAAATTTAATAAAGTTCAAAAGTTAATTGATAGAGTAAATTTAGTAGCTAGAGAAATCTTATCAGGTATTCAAGTTATAAGAGCTTTTGGTACTGAAAAACATGAAGAAGAAAGATTTGATAAAGCCAATAAAGATTTAATGAAAGTAAATTTATTTGTAAATAGAACAATGACAATTATGATGCCAACAATGATGTTTATTATGAATGGTGTTAGTGTTTTAATCGTTTGGGTAGGTGCTAGTAAAATAGATGCTGGTACAATTCAAGTTGGTACTTTGTTAGCATTTATTACTTATACTATGCAAATAATTATGTCATTCTTAATGATTTCAATGGTTTCTATTATGGTTCCACGTGCATTTGTTTCAATGGAAAGAATAGGGGAAGTATTAGATAAAGATACTTCAATCAAACAAAAAGATAAATGCTTAAAATTTAATAATAATTTAAAAGGTACAGTTGAATTTAAAGATGTTTATTTTAGATATCCAGATGCTGAAGAAGATGTTTTACAAAATATCAGTTTCAAAGCAACTAAAGGAACAACAACAGCATTTATCGGTTCAACTGGTTCAGGTAAATCAACTTTAATTAATTTAATCCCAAGATTTTTTGATGTTACAGGTGGTAAAATTTTAATTGATGGAATTGATATAAGAGATGCTAATATCAAAGAATTAAGAGATAAAATTGGTTATGTACCACAAAAAGGAATATTGTTTACTGGTACTATTGAATCTAATATTGGTTTTGGATTACACAAAAAAGATGATGAAGTAATTAAAAAAGCAGCTAAAATAAGTCAAGCTGAAGAATTTATTAATGATAAAAAAGATAAATATGAAAGTGCTATATCACAAGGTGGTACTAATGTATCAGGTGGTCAAAGACAAAGATTAGCAATTGCAAGAGCTATTGCAACAGATCCAGAAATATATATTTTTGATGATAGTTTTTCAGCATTAGATTATAAAACAGATGCTAAATTAAGAAAAGAATTAAATAAAGTAACTAAAGATTCTACTATATTTATTGTTGCTCAAAGAATAAGTACTGTTATGAATGCTGATCAAATTATTGTTTTAGATAAAGGTCATATAGTAGGAATTGGTAAACATAAAGATTTATTGAAAAACTGTGATATTTATAAAGAAATAGCTTACTCACAATTATCAAAGGAGGAGTTAGAAAATGAATAGAGGTCCAGGTGCAATAGGCAGTGTTGAAAAAGCCAAAGATTTTAAAGGAACATTAAAAAAATTATTCAAAAGTATGAGCAAATATAAAGTACAATTAATAGTTATATTTATATTTGCTGTTGCTAGTACTATATTTTCAATAGTAGGACCTAAAATATTAGGTAATGCTACAACTGAATTATTTAATGGGATAATAAGTAAATTATCTGGTGGTGCTGGTATTGATTTTGATAAAATTGCTTCTATTTTAATATTTTTGATAATTTTATATATTATAAGTGCATTATTCTCTTATGTTCAAGGATTTATAATGACGGGTATAAGTCAAAAATATACATATAATTTAAGAAAAAAAGTATCTATTAAAATAAATAAATTACCTATTTCTTATTTTGATAAGAAAACACATGGTGAAGTTTTATCTATTATAACTAATGATATTGATACAATGAGTCAAAGTTTAAATCAAAGTGCAACTCAATTGATAACATCTATTACAACTATTATTGGTATATTAGTAATGATGTTATCAATAAATGTTACAATGACTATTGTTGCTATATTAATTTTACCAATTGCATCATTTATAACAATGTTTATTGTTAAACATAGTCAAAAATATTTTGCTAAGCAACAAGAATATTTAGGCCATGTTAATGGTAAAATTGAAGAAATGTATTCTGGTCAAAATGTTATTAAAGTATTTAATGCTGAAAATAAAGTTTTGAAAGAATTTGAAAAAGATAATACTTATTTAAGTAATGTTGGATGGAAGAGTCAATTTTTCTCTGGGATGATGCATCCAATTATGAATTTTATTGGTAATTTAGGATATGTGGTAATTGCAATATTAGGTGGATATTTTACTATTTTGGGTAAAATAACAGTTGGTAATATTCAATCATTTATTTCTTATACTAAAAACTTTACAAATCCAATTGCTCAATTAGCTCAAGTATCAAATATGATTCAATCAATGATTGCAGCTAGTGAAAGAGTGTTTGAATTCTTAGATCAACCAGAAGAAAAAGAAGTTAAAAATCCACTTAAAGTAGATAATATTGAAGGAAATGTTACTTTTGATCATGTAAAATTTGGTTATAATGAAGATCAAATAATTATTAAAGATTTCAGTGCTGATGTTAAAAAAGGACAAAAGATTGCTATAGTAGGACCTACTGGAGCAGGAAAAACAACAATGATTAAATTGCTTATGAGATTTTATAATGTTAATGATGGTTCTATATTAGTAGATGGTAAAAATATCAATGATTTTAGAAGAAGTGATTTAAGACATATCTTTGGTATGGTTTTACAAGATACTTGGTTGTTTTCAGGAACTATCATGGAAAACTTAAGATATGGTAAATTAGATGCAACTGATGACGAAATAATTGAAGCAGCTAAAAAAGCTCATGTTCATCATTTTATTCAAACTTTACCAGATGCATATAATATGGAATTAAATGAAGAAACAAATAATATATCTCAAGGACAAAAACAATTATTAACAATTGCTCGAGCTATTTTAGCTAATCCTAAAGTATTAATATTAGATGAAGCAACTAGTAGTGTTGATACAAGAACAGAAATATTAATTCAAAAAGCAATGGACGAATTAATGAAAGGAAGAACATCTTTCATAATAGCTCATAGATTATCAACTATTAGAGATGCAGATTTAATATTAGTGATGAATAATGGTGATATTGTAGAACAAGGAAATCATGAAGAATTATTAAAGAAAAATGGTTTCTATGCTAATTTATATAATTCACAATTTGAACAATAACGTTTGTTATTGTTTTTTATAATTTACTTATTGATAAAATATAAAAAATAGGGTATAATGTTTATTAGAATATGAGGGATGAATAATGAAGAAAACAGTTTTATTTTTAATGAATGGTTTTGGAATTGAACAATTAAATTCATATAATATATATAGTGCTAATTTGATGCCTAATTTGGATTTTTATACTAAAAATTATTTGTTCACATCTATTGAATCAAAAGCTCATGATTTAATTAGTGGATATAGAACTTTTAGTACAGGATCTGATTTACCACTCACTTATTCTTTAATAGATAATTATGTGGATAATTTTAGTAATAATAAAAATTTTGATTTTTATTTGAATGGTATTAAACCAGAAAATAAAATTCATTTGTTTTTATCATTAGAAAGTGATAAGTGTTATGATCATTTAAAAGCATTTATAAAATTTATTAGAACTAAAAAAAATAATCCTATATATATTCATTTGGTTTTAACGGCAAATAATACTAACAATTATAAAACAATTGAAAAAATTATCAATAAAATTTCATATGATATGAAAGAGTGCAAAATAGGAATGATAGTTGGATTGAATGCATTAAATGCTATTAATTTAACTGCTTTTATGAATTTATATAAAAACGAAGTTGGTGAAAAATGGCGCGAAATTACTAAAAAAATAAGTGCTTTAGTAAATGCTAAAACAAAACCTTTTAATGTTAAAGAATTTTATATGAATGAAGGATTTAAAATAAATAATGATGATAGTTTATTTTTCTTTAATTATGAATATTGTGATTTAACTAATTTTATTAATAATGTAAGTAAAGGATTTAATGTTAATTTTTATTCTTTGTTTGGTATAAATGGAATAAAATATACGATGTTTGCTTATCCTAAATCTGGAATTTCAATGCTAAATAGTTTAAATAAGATTGATGCTAAAGCTTTAATTTTAACTAATAAAGATAGTATTAAATTTTTAAATTATTATTGCTGTGGATTAGAAAACGTTTTATCAGAAAGAATATTTTTTACTAAAACAGATAATGGATTAAACCCTAATTTGTTAAAATCAATAATTAAAGATTCGGATTATGATTTAATTATAATTAATTATCAAGTAGATAATGTAGAAAAAGTTGATGAACTAAAAGACAAATTAAGTAAATTAGATTCTATATTAAAAGTTATTCATGATTTTTGTGTTGAAAAAGAAATATCATTGTTTATTTCTTCATTATATGGAATGCAAAAAGAATTAGCTGTGGATAACTTTGTTAAGGCTGTAGTTGATTTTTCGGGTAAAGTTCCATTTATCGTTGTTGACCCAATATTTAATAAAAGTAATTTTATGGTTACACAAGGTAATATATTTAATTTAGCTGATACTGTTTATACTAATATTAATAATAAATATAATGGTATAGTTTTAATAAGAAAAAAGGGATATATTACAAAAATGTTAAAAAAATAATTGACTAATTTAGAAAAAGTACTATAATATATTTATCAATGCGATGACGGAGCTTGGAAACTCTCGAGCAATATATAAAAAAAGCGATTCTATTAGAATAAATAAGGTGGAACCACGGTAATGCGTCCTTATAGTTTCTAGTAGAATTTTATTATATGGGGGAATAATATGAAATATAGAATGCTTTTTTTAATAAAACTTAGTTATTATTTGGAGGGCAAAAAAATAATTTTAAATTCTGAATTATATAGTTTATTTGTTAATTTTATTTTTGAATGTTCATTTTTAAAAGAACAAATAAAAGTGATTAAAAAAATGATGATTTTAAAAGAAAATAATTTAGAATTTAGTTATGATTCATTTTTAAAATCTTATAATTATATAAAAGAAAAAATATGTGATGAAAATATGAATTATTTGGGTGTTAAAGATGGATTTTATCAATTATTTACTGAAAAAGAACTAAAAATTATGAATGATTTAGTATGGTATTTTTATAATTATTATTCTTTATATTTGGATAAATTAAGTAACGGCAAAGAAAAATTACCATACGATTATAGAAATAATACAAAAATATATGTTTTATCTTAGGAGGAATATTTATGACAATGGAAAAAATGGTTAATTTATGTAAACAATATGGATTTATATTTCAAGGTAGTGAAATATATGGTGGTTTGGCTAATACTTGGGATTATGGACCTTTAGGTTCAAGATTAAAAAATAATATTAAAGATGCATGGAGAAAAAGATTTATTCAAGAAAGAAAAAATAGTTATGAAATAGATGCAGATATTTTAATGCATCCAAGAGTTTGGGAAGCATCTGGACATGTTAGTTCTTTTTCTGATCCATTACTAGATTGTAAAGAATGTAAAAGTAGACATAGAGCTGATAATTTGATTGACGATTTTGATGCTAATGCTCATGCTGATGGCATGACTCAAGAAGAAATGATTAATTATATCAAAGAACATAAAGTGCCTTGTCCAAAATGTGGCAAATCTAATTTTACAGATATTAGACAATTTAATTTGATGTTTCAAACTTATCGTGGAGTTACTAATGATGCTAAATCAGTAGTATATTTAAGACCAGAGAATGCACAAGGAGAATATGTAAATTTCTTAAATGTTCAAAGAAGTATGCGTGCTAAATTGCCTTTTTCAATTGGTCAAATTGGTAAAGCATTTAGAAATGAAATAACACCAGGTAACTTTACTTTTAGAACAATTGAATTTGAACAAATGGAATTTCAAACATTTTGTAAAGAAGGAACTGATTCAGAAATCTATAATTATTTTAAAGAATATGGTAAAAAATTCTTTATGGATTTAGGGTTAAAAGAAGAAGATTTAAGATTTCATGATCATGAGAAATTAGCGCATTACGCCAAAGAAGCTTGTGATATTGAATATAAATTTCCATTTGGTTGGGGAGAAATAAATGGTACTCATAATAGAACTAATTTTGATTTATCTAGACATCAAGAATATAGTGGTGAATCTCAAACTTATTTAGATCCTGATACAAATGAAAAATATATTCCTTATATCATTGAATCAACATATGGATTAGATAGAACTTTTTTAGCCGTTATGTTTGCTGCTTATCATGAAGATACTTTAGAAGATGGTACAACTCGTGAAGTTTTAAGTTTATCTCCTTTCTTAGCACCTTATAAAGTGGCTGTATTACCTTTAATTAAAAAATTACATTCTGCTAAAGCATTAGAAGTTTATGAGAAATTATCTAAACATTTTATGACTAATTATGATGAAGCAGGTAATATTGGTAAAAGATATAGAAGAAATGATGTTATTGGTACACCATTTTGTATAACTATTGATGATGAAACAATTAATAATAATACAGTTACATTAAGAGATAGAGATACTATGGAACAAATAACTATTAGTTTAGATGAAGTTGTTGACTATGTTAATGAAAGACTAAAATTTTAATATTTTAGTCAGACTGTTGACAAAGTCAATGGTCTTTTCTTTTTTTAAAAAATGTTGTATAATAAATATGCGAGATAAAAC
>CALVSQ010000005.1 GCA_944359085.1 uncultured Bacilli bacterium
AATAACATTACAATCACAAGAAAATTCATTTCTAGACATAAATTCCCTCCAATAATATTATATGTTTTTAGTTGAATATTTGTTCAACTGATTATATTATATATGAATGCATATTCAACTGTCAATGATTTTATAAAAATATTTTTATTTTATTACATTTTTTGAATAATAAAAAAAAGAAAGGATTTAGCTTTCTATTAAATATAATTTATTTAATTCATTTTTAACATCTATTGCAACGCATCTACTAAGCATATAACTTTTTTTAATATAGGGAATAATAGTTTCTATGTCATTTCCGTTAGATATTTTATATGTCATACATAAAGGTTCTGCTCCTGTTTGATAAGTATAATCTAATATATTTTGATTGTCTTCTACTTTTAACAATCTGACATATAATCCATATTTTCTTTTAGATATAGAAATAAAATTCCTTTTCGACTTAAATCTATAATCCCTATATAATTTATTACAAACAATATTATCTCCTAATTCCATAATTCTATTAGAAATATTTTTAAACAATAATTCACAAATAGGTTCTTGGGATTTTTTAAGATAATGGTATAATTCTTTAGCTAGTTCAAATGCATATTCCAAATTATTTATATCTTCTACTAGTAAATAATAACTCAAAGATGTATTTTCATAACCTTTTCTAATTTTTAATTTATTTTGTAAATCAAATTGTTTAACGTCTTTTAAAAAACATATATATAAATCATTTTGATTGATTCGAACTTCTATAAATCTCTTTTTTAATTTATATACAACAGTTTTTAATAAATAATTTCTTATTATATCTTTTCCTATAGAAATAATATACTCATCAAATTTATCAAATAATTTAATAGTTTCATCTTTCTTATTGTAAGTTATATCTTTATAATTACTAGTATCATTATTATAAATTACATTGTTAATATTATTCTCTTCACTTTTAAGCTTACAATTTTCCACTTTAACTTTCCTTTCTAATTTTGGATACTCCTCATTTTTTGAATAAATAACATTGTTATAGATCAAATTAAATGTAGAATAGACTTCTATATTGGAATGACTTTTCTTATTTATATAAGCATCTTCGAACTCAAAAATGTTCCTGTGTAACCACCAAGATTGCTGGGTGTCGATTTTACTTGTAAAAAAAATTATTTGACATAATATTTAATTTTCAAAATAAATATTTTTTATACTTCCATCTTTAAAATATATTTCTAAATTCATTTTATATCTAGTTTCTAATTTAGTAATTATAATTTTATCTAATAATAAGTTTATAAATACATTTAAATTATATTTAACATTTAAAATGTTTTTTATTTCTTTTTCTACATCATTAATACTTGAAGGTATATCAATATCTTTTTTTATATTCATTAATTGAGCATTTATTTTATTTATCTCATTTTCATTTTTATCTAGCTTATTTTTTAAATCTTCATCAGAAATAATTTTAGATAAATTTAAATTTATTAATTTATCTTTATGACTTATTAATTCTTCAAGTTTGTTTTCTAAAACTATTTTTGTTTTATTATTCGATACAATTAAAACTTCATTATAAAGTTTAATCATTTCATTAATTATATCTTTTAAATATTCTTTAATATATTTATTTATTATATTCTCCATTAACTCATCTAGTTTTTTTTCCCTAATAATTGGAGATTCACAAGTAAGTACTCCTTCATTCTTATATCTTTTGCATACCCAAGTAGGATTACTTCTTCTATTTGATCCAGCACACCTCACAAATATTTCATTATGCTCACCACAATATATTTTATATGTATATCTAGATTCATCAATCATTGTCTGGCTCACCATAATATGAGTATTTCTTGCTTTGTGTTTTTTTTCATAAATTAAATTTGCTTTATCCCATAATTCTTCAGATACTATTGGTTCAATCAAATCAGTTTTATATATTATATGTTCTTCTTTAGGTACTTTAATTTTTTTATGTGTCTTATAACTTTCCACTTTTGTTAAATTAGCTGTATAATAACCCTTATATCTAGGATTAGTAAGGATTTTTTTTAAAGTAGTACCTGAATAGACTTTTCCATTTTTATTTTTATATCCTTTCTTATATAAGATATCCGCTATCTTTTCAAAAGAATATTTTCCAGTTACATATAAATTAAATAATGTCTCAATAATTGGTCTTTCTTCTTCATTAATAATCATTCTTCCATCTTTTTTATAATAACCAGTTAAATTACTACCAATTACTTTTCCATCTTTAATCATTCTTTTAATTCCAAATTTAACTCTTTCAGAAAGTTTTCTTACCTCATCTTGAGCAAGAGATGACATCAAGGTTAATCTGAATTCACTATCTGGATATATAGTATTAATATTATCACTTATAAAAAATACTACTGTTCCATTATTTAAAAGTTCTTCAGTATATTTAATACTATCAATTACATTCCTAGAAAATCTAGATATTTCTTTTGTAACTATTAAATCAAGTTTCCCAGTTTTAGAATCCTCAATCATTCTTAAAAAATTATCTCTATTTTTTATACTAGTTCCACTTATACCTTCATCAATATATTCTCCGACTAATTTCCAATTCTTATTTTCATTTATCATTTCTTTAAAATAATTAGATTGATTTTCCAAACTATTTAATTGATCATCTTTATCAGTAGATACTCTTGCATAATAACCAACATTTAAATTCATATCAAAAATGGTTTTACCTAATAATAATTCGCTTCTAGTTTTTACAATATTCATTTTCTTTTTCTTTCATTATTTTTTCGTTTGCTAATTTAAATTCTTCAAATGTTATTTTACCTTTTTGATATAACTCTTTATTGATTATTAATTTTAATTCTTTTAATATTTTTTTCATATATACCTCCCTTTTAATTTTATTAAAATTATTAGTAAATATGAAAAAAACAAGAACTCTTCTTGTTCAATAATTATTATTAGTATTATTCAAAAATGAAATTAAATAATCAGCAACACCATCTTCATCATTACTTTTAGTAATATAGTCAGCATGCTTTTTTAATTGGTCAGTTGAATTTTCAACAGCTACTCCAATACCAGCAATATCAATCATTGATATATCATTATTATCATTGCCAATTGCTATAGTATTCTTTATAGGAATATTTAAGTACTCTGCTAATACTTTTAAAGAATTACCTTTTGATGAATTAGAACTAATCACACTAAACCATAATTCTTCTTTATCCTCTCTTGATGAATCAACAACACATAAATTAGATTTTTGTTCAATTGATGATTTATATTTTTTAACTAATTCTTTTTCTTTGCTAATAATCATAATTTGTTTTATCTCTTTTTTTAATAATATATCGAGATTATTATCATCTAATAAAATCTGTGAATCATTTCTGGTAAACATTGTTACATATTCAGTATTTTCTGATACGAACATAACTCTAAGCCCAAGCTTCTTTGTTTCTTGATATATTATTTTACATTCCTCTTTTGGTAAATATGTAGAATAAATATTTTTTTTATTAATATTATCATAGATTTCTGTACCATTAGATGATATTAAATATTCATTTAAACCTGCTTCATTTGAAACCTTTAATGTATAATATCTTGGTCTTGCAGTGCAAATAACAACAGTATTTCCACATTCTACAACCTTTTTTATAATTTTTTTTGTTTTATCAGAGATATTACCATCAGAATGTCTTAATGTACCATCACTATCAATTGCAATTAAATATTTCATATTAATCTTTATCCATATTAATTATTTTGTTATATTCTTTAAAAATGTCTAGCATTTCTTCAACAATTACCTTGTTTATTGGATTATCAGGTATACTATCAATTAATACTTGTTCAACGTTTTCAATTGGGAAAGTTTTAACAGTAAAATTACCATCTTTTTCCCAATCATCTAATTTTGAATTGTTCATGTCAAATTTAGCATCAGTATTTATAATATAATAATAAATATCATTTTTTCTATTTTTACCAGAACCATGATAATTTTTACTATAATAAGTAATTTTTTCAAATGGTTTTAATTTAGCATCTTTTATTTCTATTCCAGTTTCTTCTGATATTTCTCTTAATAAACATTCTTCTAAACTTTCGCCATCCTCTAAATGACCACCTGGAAATTGGTAAGTTTTATGAGAATAGCCTAAAGTTATTTCATTATTGCTATTGATAATCAAACCTTTTGTTCTAGTAACAACCTCATCAATATCTTCTAATTTTAAATTATCATAATTATATAATATTTCTTTCATACAACTACACTCCATTCTTTAATCAATTTATATTATATCACATTATCTCAATAATTTTTTACTTTTGTTAAACAAAATATCATTATATAACTCATATTTAGGATACTTTTCTAGCCACATTAATGAGTTTAAACAATCAAAAAGTAATAATCTGTCATCAAATTTATCACCATTTATCACTTCAAAATTATTTTTTATAAAATTCATAATGTTTCGAAAATCATAAGCAGTTAATATTATTTTTGAATTAGTGTTAAAGGAATTAGGATTTCTTGACATACGGTTTATAGGATCTAATTCCCTCTCAACAAATGAACGTTTTATTTTTTCAAAATCAATTATTGATATTTTATTATCATCATTAACTAAAATATTATTAAAATGCAAATCCCCATGAATTAATCCAGTTTTTGCGCCTTCTAATAAATTTGGAATTATATTCTTTAATTCATATAAATAATGTATTTTTTCCTTATTTAAAATATTAGAATCTATAATTTTATTTAAGTAATTATCATATTCTTTTAACAGCAAATCTAAGCAATTATCATCAAAATGTGAATTATAATCAAGAGAATGTATTTTATCTAACTTTTCCAATAATTGAACTAATATCTGTTGTTTTTCACTTTCTTTTAATAATGGCCATTTTAATAATAATGATTCTCCATTAATTTTTCTTTCTAAATAATACACATATGGAAAAGACTTTTTCGTAAAATCACTAAATATCACCTTTGGAATAAATTCTAAAGTATCATTATTTAATAAAAATTCCACTTCTTTAATTGTACTATTATCTTTAATAGGATTAGTGACAATTTTCAAAATATATTTATCATTTATCTGATAAATCATTCTGCTATAACCAGAAGTTATTTGCTTTATACTTGTTATTTTTTCATTTATATTTTTTTCTATTATTTGTATTACTATTTCATTAAGCATATAATTACCTCTTTAATACTAATCTTTTATCATCTTTAATTAAATTAATATAATCATTTGGAGTATTTATATTGACAAATCCATCCCCAACATTAACAAAAGTTCTGTACTCTTCAAAATTATCAAATAAATGATAAAGAGAATGAAGACTATTATCTGAATTATCTATTACACTCTTTAACAACTTATAATTATTTACTTTCACAGCAACAATAGCACGTTCATTACCATAAAAGCTTATGTTTTCACATATATCCTTTATAATTATATCCATTGTTTTTTCATCATAATATGTATCTCCATATAAATAAGTTGTTGGATCATCAAGATAATCGTAAGCATACTTTTTATGAAAATAATCATCATATTTTGAAACTATCCTCTTTGCATATTTACTTTCATGATTTTGATTACTTGATAATATATATATATCATCAGTTGACCTTTCTAAAATCATTCTAATAGTTCTATCAATTAATCTTTCATTGTTAATAATAACTTCTTGTTTCGTAATTCCAAGATAATTATTCCATCTTGTTCCTTTGCCATCTGACATTATTATATATTTCATAATTCCACCCTAAAATTTACTAATTATCTTTTGAAGTTTTTTTGTTCTAGTTGAAAGATATTCTTGCTTATTCTCGATTGGCTCATAATAATTTGTACCAGTGATCAATGAATCAGATATTACTAAAATTGGAAACCCTTCTTTTCCCATAATTTTCATACATTTACCAAATGAAGCAGTTTCTTGTTCAATGCAAGACGCACCAAGTTTCATTATTTCTTGTATATGATAATATTCGCCTATTAATGTATCTGTCGAATAAACTCCACCATTTTTATACGAAAAATTACTATTTTTTAAAACTCTCTCGATATGTTGTTTAATTTCAGTGCTAAAAAACATTTTATTAAAAAAATTGGCAATTTCTATTTTCTTTTCAAAATATAATGATGCCCCATCACCTGAAATGGAATAACATGGCATAAAAATGTCTCCTTCATGAACATTTTTATCCAAAGAACCAGCAGAACCTAAAAATATATATGGTGCATCAATATTTCGCAATAGTAGTAAATTATCAAACATATTTGGTGCTCCTTTGCCAGTCTTAATAAATAATATTTTTTTATTATTATAATACAAAATAAATGTAGAAGTGCTTCCTATTTTCAAATTTTCAACACTATATTCTTCATTAAATACAAAATGTGGTTTCCAAGTTGGTGAAACAATCACTAAATCAAAATGTTGCTTATCATCTATATTCAATTTACTCATAGCTACATTGCTAAAAGAATAGTACTTTTTTAGTATATTATTTAATTCATTCTTATTCATATTAAATCTTTCTAACTAAACTTTTTATTTTTGGATTATTAAGATCCTGAATATTTTCGATGCCTAATTCACCCATTTTACCGCCTAAACACCATGTGCGATCATTTTCAAAATCAGAATATATATATATTTCACCATCAATTATTTCTCCAACTTCATAACCAGGTTTACAAATACATGTACATCCATAAACTTTATCATCAGGTGTAATACAAACTTTTTTTACACCAGCACTACATCTGAAATTATTTGGTTTATTAACAGTATCACAACCAAAAGTTCCACTTCTTCTTACTTCAAAATCATTTATATCATATTTATCTCTGGCTTGCTTTAATTGTGTAAAGAAACTATCATAATCTTCCTTTACTAATCCTATATTAGATAAATTTTTAGCTCTTCCTTGAATAAATATTTTATTAAATTCAATTCCAGATGCACCTAGTTGATATGCGTTATCACATATTTGCAAAGTATCTTTTGCATTTTTATTTGTTATTGTTGTCATTAGAACAACTCTAAGTCCTTTTTCTCTTAGCATTTTAATAACTGTATTTAACATCTCGTTGGTAATACCATTTAAGCTATCTTGTATTTCAAAATGATAAGACATAAATACATTCCTTATTCCATTTTCTAATAATAAATCTATTATCTCTGGTTCTTGAAATATCCTAAGTCCATTTGTCATAATCCAATCTTGTCCAATTATTTTGTAAGAAGGTAAATATCCCAAGTCAACAAGTGGTTCGGCACCATCTATTCTTACTAATTTATATCTATTTTTATAATATTCTGCTAATTTTTTTAGTTCTTCTGGAGTTCTATTTCCAGTATATCCTATGTAACAATGATTGCAAGCAACATTACATTTTGAACAAGCCATTAATATAACTCTATTTCCTTCATATTTTTTCAATTCTCTCATATCTATTTTTCCTTTCTTAAAATCTTACTATTATCAAACCACTTGGGTTTCAACGAACTAAATTCATCTGAATAATCTAAAAATTTATTAACAACTGTAACACCATCTTCCAATGTTTTATTACCCATTCTATTACAATAAAGTATATAATCCAAGCAATATAATGAACCATATAAATTATATATTATCCAAAAATTATCTGGGATACTGTTATTAAAATATTCATTTATTAAAATTGTATAAAATTTAGGATAATCTAAATTACAAGCATTTGTTGATAAATCTATCCAGGCAAAATCGTTCTTACATACATCTAAATCTATAAAACAAATTCTATCATCATTAACTATTATATTTCCAGGATGAAAATCGCCATGTATAATGCTTGTATCTAATTCTTTTAAATACTTAATATTATCTAAAACAAATAATTCTAAAACAGAAGATGTATAATCTATACCAAGATTTTTTAATTTATTTATTTTTTTATTAAATGACTTTATAAACTTATCATATATATCTGTTTTTGCATTTGTATCTATATTATGCATTTTTAATAGTTCTTCTGCAACTATTTTTCCATATTTAATAATTAAACTATCATCAATTAATAAATTATCTAAAGAAACTCCATCAATCCAATCTACAACAGCATAACCATGTTTATTATCAGAAAATTGACCAAAATCATATATTTCAGGAACTGCTATTCCCTTATCATGTAAAATCCTAATATTATTAAAAGCTCTATATCTACTATCCATAAATCTTATATCATATAATCTTAGCATAAATATCTTATTATCTCTTTCAACAATATATTTTTGAACAGATGAACCACCTAATGGAAATTTTTTTATAATCTTATAACTATTAATACTATCCATGTTTTTTCTCAAATAAAGTATGCTTATTAAAACTAAATATTCTATCTGACACTTTATCAATAAACTCATCTTCGTGTGATACTACAATTAAAGTCATATCTTCATCAACAAGTTCATTAATTAATTCCAGTACATTATCTTTCATTTCTTTATCTAAAGCACTTGTAGGTTCATCTAATAGGATAATATCTGGTTCCATTAATAAAGTTCTAGCAATAGCAACTCTTTGCTTTTGCCCTCCAGATAATTCATCTGGATATTTATCTTTTTTATCATCCAAATCTACTTTTTTTAAAATATTTAAAGCTTTATGAACACTATCTTTTTTAGAATAACCCTTTATTTTAATTAAACCTATTATAAGATTATCTAATACAGTTAAGTGTTCAAATAAATTATAATCTTGAAATACTATACCAATTTTTTGTCTTAATTCCACAAGAGATATTTCAGATATATCCATTCCTTTAAACTTTATCTTACCATCATTAATATTTTCTAAACGATTTATACACTTTAATAAAGTACTCTTTCCACTTCCACTTTTTCCTATTATAGAAATCACTTCTCCAGTTTTTATCTTTAAATTAACATTATTAAATACCAGTTCATCTCCAAAATATTTAGATACATTTTCAAATTTTAATATGAAATCTTTTTTCACGATTTCTTCACCACCCTCGGATTAATTTTCTTATACACTAAATCCAATAGTTTACAAAATGCATAACAAATTATAAAATATATAAGTGATGTAAAGATTAATGGAAAGAATGCTTCATAAGTCCTATTTCTTATGATATCAGTTGCTTTAGTTAATTCTATTACGGATATATAGCCAGCTATAGAAGTTGATTTTATTAATGAAACACTTTCATTTTTATAAACTGGTATTACATACGAAAGCACTTGAGGAATAATTATATATCTAACTGTTTGAAGTTTAGTAAAACCTAAAGCATAAGCAGAATCAATTTGTGTTCTATTAATTGATAAAAAAGCTCCTTTAACAATCTCAGAAACATATGCAGAAAAATATATTGAGAATGCTATTATTGCAACTAAAATAGGTTCTATACTTATATCTCCAAAAATCCCAAAATAGAATGTTAATAATAATACTGTTACTGGAACTCCCTGTAAAAATCGTACTATTATATATGACAATATATTTAAAACCTTTATCTTTGATTTCTGTAATAAGAACAAAATAAATCCTAATAGTGTACCAAATACAATTGATAAGAATGAAATTAATAGAGTTGATTTTAATCCTTTAAAAAATAAAATATATCTTTTTTCAACAATTACTGTTCGATTAAAACTATCACTAATATCTTTAAAAAAATCGATAATTACATCTATACTAATAACTGTAACTATTAGTATAAGAAGTAATATAATGAAGTACTTTATAAATTTAGTTTTGTTTTTCATTTTTTCCTCTAACAACTACTACAATTCCACCAGTATAATCCGGTTCTGAAAATAAAACAGATTTTTTTCTTTCTTCAGTAACTATAATCGAACATCCAGCTATATCTACCTTCCCTGATTTTAATGCTGGTATTATTCCATCAAATGACATTTCTATAACTTCCAATTTATAACCTAATTCTTTACAAATATAACTAATTACATCAATATCATATCCTACTATTTTATTGTTTTTCATATAAGCAAATGGTGCTGAACCAGATACTGTAGCGAATTTAACCACGCCTTTTGAATCATCATAATGGTAAACTTCTAATTCTTTCTTGCTTTCATCATTACCCATCCATTTATCCTCAAATATTTTTAATTTACCATTTTTATTCATCTTAACTAATTCTTTATTAATCTCATCCTGTAAATTACTTTTCGATGGATTAATAGCAAATGCATAACTATCTTCTGTTAATTTCTCTTTTAATATTCTTAAATCTTTATTTTCTTTTATTATTTCTTTAGCTAAAGGCTCATCTGTTAAGAAACCATCTATCTTACCAGATTTTAAAGCAGATATTTGATCACTATAACTATTATAATATAAGATTTTAGGATTTTCTATATTATCTTGTGCTATAGTGTCATATTCAGAACCTGTATAAACGCCAATATTTTTATTATTTAAATCATCTTTAGTTTCGATAATATTTAGTTTTTTTGAACAACCAGTTGTTATTAATATGACAGATATAATTATTAATAAATATTTACTAAATTTTTTTAACATATTTTCTTCCTCCTATATCATCTGATGATACTATTTCAAAAGCATCATAAACCGCTTGCATCTTTCTTAATGTATCAAATTCATCTACACCAGAAATTTGAACCCAACCAGATGCATCATTTCCAACCCGTCTTTTTTCACAATATTCTCCAGGTTTAACAAACATCTCTCCATCAATTACACCATCCATTTTAAGAAGTTCTTCTAATGATGTAACTTTTTCTATTAAACCTGACTTATTAGGTAAATATAAATCACCTACACTAATAATGTCATCTCTATATTTTAAATTAACCTTTTTATGAATTGATATATCTATTAATGCATTAATCATATCAAATCCATATGATAAACTATGATTCTTAGTTGCTTGACAACCAGGTAATCTCCAACCTAATTCACTTGGCATTACGTTACCATCTCTATCAATAAAGACCTCTATTGTCATTGCTCCATTTTTCAAATTCATACCATCAACTATTTTTTGAATTAATTCTTTAGGAACAAATTTGAAATACTCAGGAACTTTTGGAACCGTCATATGACAATTTAATTTATTATCCATAGCCGCCCACAAAGTTCTATTTGGAATATATGTAACATATGAATCTAAAACAACACCATCTTGAACTAGACTTTCTATTGACCATTCTTGATCAGAGCAATATGATTCAACCATATATTTTTCAGTTGTTAAATCAATATTTATCTGTTCTAATTCATCTAATGATTCTATTTTATAAACATTTTTACTATTCATTAAATCTCTTGGCTTAAATATAATTGGCTCACCAACATGTTTTCTCATAAATTGTAAAATATCCTTTTTAGAAGTAACAACTTGATAATCAACCGTTTTCAAACCAATTTGATTAAATTTATCTTTCATAGCAACTTTATCTCTTACCCAACTAACTTGTTCTTCACTTAATGCATCAAGTCCAATACTTCTAGCAACCTTATTAGCAAATTCCATATAAAATTCTGAATCATTTAAGAAATAATCAATTTTATATCCTTTATGCTGTAACCAATTATCACGGAATATATGAATATCAAAATCGGTATATGGATAAGGAAATTCATAAAAATCTCTATATTTATCCATATATTCCTTACTGAAATATCTAAAACTCTTAACATTTCTAAGAAAAAGCGTGTTAATATCATCCCTTTTACGTAATGCATATGAAAGATCAGAATCGTACTCTTCAAAACATAACAGCATTTTTTTATCCGCCATATTTATCTAATTCTCCTTTCAATTGTTTTGGCAAATGTTCTTATAGCATTAGCCTTAATATCTTCATCATCAATATACTTTATTAAAAGATCTGGCTCTGCTAATTCAACTTCCATTATCATAGCTTTATTATCAACTAGCACCATATCTACTCTCATGTATAAATAATTATTAAACTCTGGTATTTTCTCTACCTTTTTAGCTAGTTGAATTATACTTTCTGGAACTTCATTAACTAAATAAGTTTTTTTCTTTTCATGAAATACATTCGGAAATCTAAGCATAGTATGAGTTAATACACCACCTATAAAGATACATGAATATTCACCATCATTTATATTAGATATAAATGGTTGAATCATTAACATACAATCTTTATTTTTTTCTAATATAGCTTTATATGTTTTTAAAATATCTGATTTTTTTAACGTATTTGGTGTATTATTATTATTAAATTCATCTACAAGATAAGTATTTTCACCACTTCCTGATATTGTTGGCTTTATTACATAAGGTTTATTATCAAATAAGTCTATTTTTTTTAAGTTAGATAGATTTAAAAACATTGTATTTATAAAGTTTATATTATTCTTTTTCAATATTTCAAACTGAATATTTTTCATAATATTCTTTAAAATCATATCAGGATTATTTAATAAAAGAATATTGTTATTTTTTATATATAATAACCAATTTTTAAATTTTTCAAAATCGTTTTGATATCCCCATACTGATCTTAATATGAGTGCATCATAATTGACATCAACTGGTTGTTGCCAAGAAATAATTTTAGTTTCTATACCCAAATCACTTAATGCATTTTTTAAAAACATATCTTCATCTATTTTATTAATCCATTTATCACAAGATACTATTGCTACTTTTTTCATACTTATCTCAACTTTCTTAAACATTTATTCATCGCACTAAAGTGTTCTACTAAATCTTCCCTTGGTAATGCTGTAGTAACTCTTCCTATAAGTTGTTCCTCATTTGGCCATGATATTGATTGTCCTAAAATAAGTTTAATTTTTTCTTGTTCATACATATATTTAAGCAATTCTTTCTCATCACTAATTATTCTTCCATTTTCTGCAACTTTATTTTTTAATTGAGTAAAATCTAAAATTTCAAAAAAGCCTGAATCTGGTAATGTTCCATTTACAAAGTCAACATTTGGTATTCCATCTAAAATTTGACTTATGTTATAACCAAAACCATAATTTCTTATATCACTCTCAATTTGTACTTTTACGTTACTATCTTCAATAAAATCTATACCATTAATTAATGCTTTCAATAATTCTAAACGATATTTATATTCAGCAATAATTGGATTAAAATAGTTATCATATTCTTTTTTTCGTCTTTCAGATACATTAAATGCACCAGCTAATGCTCTACCTTGTAATACTGGTGAAGAATCCATTGTCTGAAAAATCCTATTTCGTATTGCCCTAATTATTATTTCGTTTGCAACTATCATACCAGATCTAATTGACGCTAAACCATAAGATTTTGATAAACCAGTTATTGTTATTGTATTATCAAAAAATTTTTCATAAGATGCCATTGGCTTTGCTAAATTGTCTCTATCATAAGTTAAATCTCTATATATTAAGTCATCTATAACAAATACACCTTTTGATAAACACACATTTCCAATACCCTCAAGTATTTCTTTATTATTTTCATTCATCACTTTTCCTAAAGGATTATGTGGGTTTTCATTTAAAAATGCAACAACTTTTGGTGTATACCCTAAAGATTCACCGTATTTATCTTTTAAATTTAAATTAATTTCATCTATTCTTTTAGATAGTTTTTGTGGATTAACATACCAATTATCTTCTTCAGATAACGGTAATATCTCAACAGTTGCTCCAGAAATACGTTCAGGAACAAAAGTAAATAAGCCATAATTAGGGCCAGTCATCAATATTACATCATGAGGCCTAGCAATAATGCTTGAAATAATATTAAATGCATGTGTAGAGGAAACCGTAAAGATAATATTATCTTTTGATAACTCACTATTACTCTTAAATCCTTCTTGTTTTAAATACTCTAAAATTGTTATTCTTGATTCTTCGTCACCGGCTGCCATAGGATAATCTGATAGTTCATCGCTATCAATTATCTTAATTAGTGCTTCTTTACATAAAGGAAATGCAGGTGTTCTCATTGGACTACCACCACCAAGTGATCTAGAAGATATGTTTTTTATTCTTTCATTTTCAAGTGCATATAAATCATTTCCATATAATCCAAAAGCATCATAAATTTTACTAACTTCTTTAGAAAAGTGACCATCAACTAAGTTTTCTCCTAAATTGGGTAACCCTCTAACAGGATGTTCTAAAATTGGATTTTTTTCTATAACTCGTTTTAATGAATCAGGTATACTTTGCATATAATCACCTCAAACTACAAATATTATATAATAATAAAGTTCATTTTAATCATTCAAAAATTCGATAAACTATATATAAAAAACTAATAATAAAAGACTAATTAAATCAATTAGTCTCTTTCATTAAAGGTATTACATACTCTTCTATTCTTGGAATTAAAACCCATGCTATTTCACCATTTTCAATCATATTATACAACTCTTTCAAATCAATCCATTTTGCTTGAACAGCGGTATTGTCTACAAAACATATATCATTTAAATCAATATCTTTATTAACGATATAAGTTTCATAAATATAATGATAAGGATCACGTAATTTTGTATCTATTTTTTTAATATCAAAATTTGAAATTTTTATTCCAATTTTAGCAGCAATTGCCCTAATACATGTATCAGTTGGACTTTCACCACTTAAAACATTGCCATTAATACTATTCCAAAAACCAGGATAATGTATATTATAATTTAAAGTATTTCGTATTAATAGTAATTGTTTTTTTGAATTTAAAATCCATGTATTTATAGAGTAATGATACTTACCATCTGGTATTTCATCAGTATCATTTATAACGATTCCAGTATTATTAAATTTATCATCATATAAATCCCATCTACTCATTATAATTCCTCCTTATACTGTTTTTTTAATATGTTTATAAATCTAGAGATATTTTTAGAATTTTTTGATTTTTTGTGAACAATATATATATTATCATTAAATAATTCTTCTGTTACTTTTATTTCTTTTATTTCACCACTTGCAATTTCTTCTTTAAAAAACTCTTTATTCCCAAAACATAATCCTAAATTGTTTTTTACTAATTCTTTAGATAATATACTATCATTAATTGAAATAACATTTTCAAATAATATTCCATTTTCAAAACACATTTTTTGGAATTTACCATTTTTCTTATTTGGACACATTGATATTAGTTTTGTATTTCCAAGTTCTTTAATAGATACAACAAATTCATAATTTTTGGATAACTCTTTACCTGAAACAAAAACATTACTTAATGTACATAATAACTCTTTATTATCAGCATTTATTAAATTTGTATAATCTTCGTAGTCAATAACAATATCATATTCATCCTCATATTTTTTTACATCTAATTTTGAATAAAGTTTCATATTAATATGAATATTTGGATACATATTCATAAATTCAACTATAGCATCTTTAAATATAAAATCAGATAGGTAATGTCTAATTCCAATAGTTATTTCCATAGTATTTGGATTATCAAATTGTTCTAAATTTTGATTTAAAATACTAAAAGCTGATTTTAGATTTTCATATAAGTTATATCCATCTTCAGTTAATTCAAAATTTTTATTATCTCTAATAATTAATACTTTATCTAATTGCAGTTCTAATTGTTTAATATTGTAACTTAAGGATGATTGAGCGATATTCAAATTTTTTGATGCATTTGTAAAGCCATTATAATAAACTACATAATAAAAATATTTAAACAAATTTAAATTAAAATTATTCATAAATATCACCTATTAACATATATTATAACATACATCATTCATTTATATAAATACGTTAACTTATTTTTTCTCTAAATAATATAAATATTTTGATATTTCATAACTCATTATAATATATGGGCATTATAATATCTATATTTTCTTCTTTTAACACTTTAAAATATCTACATAAAGGCTCATAATTAGTTCTACTTACTATATTAAGAATATTATTGTTATCTTCAACATCTAATAATCTAACATAAATACCATATTTCCTTTTAGATAAAATAGTAAAGTTTCTTTTATTTCTAAATACTAATCCTTTATTTGTAGTATAGGAAGTAACATTAGAATTAATAGAATTAATTTTAAATGATAAAGTATTAAATAAGTTATCTATTGAATCAATATTAGATTCTGATATATATGAATAATAATTTCTAATTAACTCAATTACATAATTTAAATTTTCTAATTTATCTACTTTAACATAATAACACAAACTAGATTTTTCATAGCCTTTTCTTATTAAGAGTTTATCATCATAATCAAATTGCTTTATATTCTTATGTAATGAGATTAAAATATCTGATTGTTCTACTTGTATTTCTATTATCTTTTTACCCAATCTATAAACAACATTTTTTATTAAATAGTTTCTTTTAATATTGTCACTAATACTTAAAATTTGCTTATCAAACTCATCAAACAATTCAATGTCAATATCTTTTTTATTATAAATTATATATTCATAACAACTTGTATCTACATTTAGTAATTTAGTTTTTCTTTCTGATGCTTCTTTGTCAACACTAGAAATAACATTAACATCAGACATATCAATCACTTCATTATTTGAATATTGTACTCTATTGTATATTAAATTATATGTAGAACAAACCTCTAGTTTGGTAGAGTAATTTATATTATTTGTAAGTTTTTCAACAAGCACAAATATGTTCCTGTATTTATTCCAAGATTGCAAGAGTTTTCTACTACTTGTAAAAAAGTTTGCTCTCCATGACCACCATGTTTCCAACAATGAATAGTAGCACCACCTACTTTAACAGAACCACCATCATAAAAATGATCTTCATCTAAATTTACAATATTTTCTTCTAAAGCTGTAGCTAAAGTGATTATTTTAAAGGTAGATCCAGGCTCATATGTCATCCAAATAGGTAAATTACGATTAATTATTTCAGTTGAATAATCTTGATAATTGCTTAGTTCAAATGTAGGACGTGAAGACATAGCAAGTATCTCTCCCGTTTTAGGATCCATAACTATTCCTAATGCTTGATCTGGATTATACTTACTAACAGCATTATCCAATTCTCTTTCTAATGCAGATTGGATATTATAATCAATTGTTAAATAAATATCTATACCATCTTGTGGTTGTTCATATACTTCTGATAATTGTAGTTTATTACCTTTAGCATCACTAAAAAACTTAATAGCTCCATAACTTCCTGTTAAATAATCATCATACATTAATTCTAAACCTGATAACCCTTGATTATCTATTCCTACAAAACCTAAAGTATGCGCTAATAAATTACCATAAGGATAATATCTTTTACTCTCTTTAAGTAAATATACACCTGGTAAATCTAAATCGTTTATCTTATCAGCAGTTTCATAATCTAATCTTCTACCTTCAGGATGAACTCTTTCAATAGAAGATTTAACTGAAACATGTTTGTACATTTCTTCATAAGTTATACCTAAAATAGGTGCAATTAATTCAGCCGTTTTTTCTTTATCTTCAATTTGATTAGGTATTAAAACTAATGATGTTGTTGTTATATTATCAGCTAATACAACACCATTTCTATCATATATTTTTCCCCTATTAGCTTCTATTGGTAAATTTCTACTCCATAAACTAGTTGCATAATTATTTAATTTTTCGTACTCAAATACTTGAATATAAAATACTTTACCAATTATTAAAACAAAAAATAAAAATATAACTAACATAACTATTTTAATTCTTATATGAATATTTTTAAAAAACATATACTCACCCATTTAAGTATATGTTTTATTTATAATATTTTTACTTTATGAATAACTACTTAATTACTCATATAGTTCATAATTCCAATCTTTTATTCCACCAAAAGTATATATATTATTATAACCTTTTTCAGCTAATATTTCTAAAGCAATTTGAGCACGATTACCAGATAAACAATAAACAATTATTTTTTTATCTTTATCTATTTCATTTATTTTTTCCTCTAAATCATCTAAAGGGATATTAATAGAATTTTCTAGATGTCCACCTTCATATTCAAAATCCTCTCTAACATCTATTATAACAACATCTTCATTTTTCATCATTTTATAAGCTTCTTCACTGGATATATTTTGTTTATCACAACCAACTAATAATAAAAGTAAACAAATAATTATATATTTCATTATTACCCCTCATTTACTATTTTAGCATATTGTTTTTGCAATTATCTAATATAATTCAAATCTATTTACACCCCTAAATTCATCTTTTCTTGATATTATATTATATGTAAATATATATATAATATAATTTATATACTATAATTATTAAAAAATTGAAAAAATTTATGTTATACTTATATTTTTCAACATCTAAAATTTTCTTATAAAAAATAGTAGATAAATTTTCCACTATTTATATTTTAAATAAATTTACAACTTAAAATTTATTATTATAGTTATCTTATAATAACATATATTAAGAACCTAATAAAGACAAAATCATGTCAATATCAATATGACTAAAATAAATAATTAAAGCTGCTATACTTAAAAAAGGTCCATAGGGTATTTCATGATTTTTATTGGTTTTCATTATAAATACTGATACTGGTAAAGCTATAAAAGCCGATAAAAATATAGCAATTATTGATAATTTCCAACCGAGTATTAAACCAAATACAGCCATTAATTTTATATCGCCACCACCCATGGATTCTCTTTTAAAAATAAAATCACCAAATAATTTAAGCAGTAACATAATTATAAAAGATACTAAAGCACTTAATAATGAATTTAATAGGACATTAATACCATTAATAAAATATATTTCAATCATCAATAAAATACTAAAAACAATTAAAACACTATCTTCAATTATCATATAATAATAATCACTTAAAATAACAATTATCAATAAAGATGTAAATGTCAAAGCAATTATTAAATCAAATGAAATACCAAATGATAAATAACAAATTACAAATAATAAACCACAAATTATTTCAGATATTGGATAAAATATAGATATTTTATCTTTGCAATTAATACACTTACCTTTTTGTAATATATAAGATAAAATCGGTATTAATTCTAAAGGTTTTAATTTGTGATTACATTTTGGGCAATGACTACCCGGATATAAAATTGATTCTCCTTTTGGTAATCTATAGGCCACAACATTATAGAAGGAACCAAAAACGGTTCCTAATATGAATAAACAAATTATAATACTTATTTCCATAAAATCCCCCTTACATTTGAATTGAACTATAGAAACTAAACATTGGAATTACAATTGATAATACTATTCCACCAACTGTAAATGTTAAGAATAAAATCAAAGCTGGTTCAACAAATGTTTTAATTCTTGTAACAGCATTTCGATGCAATTCTTGATAATAGGCAGAAACTTTTTGCATCATTTCAGCTAATTGACCAGTTCTCTCACCTGTTGTAATCATTTCATAAGCTGGTACTGGGAAAGCCCAGTGATCTTTAAATGCTAATGAAATTCTTTCACCTTTAGCTAAATTAGTAATAGTATCTAGTATTAACATTTTATATATTTCATTATTTGTCATTTTATTTAATATTTCCATACTATCTGTTATAAAAACATTATGAGCTAAAAGGGATGCGAATGTTTTTGTAAACATAGTTACTTCATTATAAATAATAACATTACCAAAAATAGGCATGTGCATTAAAAACCACTGAACAAACGTTTTAAATGCTTTAATATTTTTATATAAATAAACAAATATTAATATAAATACACATACACCAATAATTAAGAATAAATAATTTTTTTGTAAAAATTCACTTGTGTTCATAACAAATATAGTGATTCCTGGTATCTTTGCACCATCAATTCCTTCGTATATCTTAACAAATTGTGGAACTACCCATACCATAATAAATATTACAGCTGCAATTGCTAAAACAAATATAATAGCAGGATAAGTCATAGCTGTAATCATTTGTCTTCTTGTTTTATCTGATTCAGTAAAATAATCAGCCATGTTATCTAAAACTTCTGGTAATTCACCAGTCATTTCAGATGTTTTAATCATATTAATAAGTAATCTTGGAAAAGCATTTCCTTGTTTATCCATTGCAGTTGAAAAATTATCTCCCATGGTTAAATCATATATCATCGTTCTAAAAATTCTTGAATAACCTTTATTTTTAAATTGATGTGACAATATTTTTAAAGATTCAACTAATGTAATACCAGCTTTAATATATGTGGATAATTGAGTACAAAAGAAAATTAAATCCTTAGTTTTTATTCTCTTTCTATTAGCATGATTACCATTTCCATAAATTCTTTGAATCCATTTATTAGTTTCAATACTATATACTTCATTTCCTTCACTTAACAAAAATGAATGAACTTCAACTTTAGAATAAGCTGGAAATAATCCTTTAATAATTTTACCTTCTGGACTTTTAGCTACATACTTATACATAATTTTTTCTTCACTTTTTTCAGCATCTGCGCCTTCAAAATCCAATAATAAAGCTTGTCTATTAATATCTTTTTTATTTTGAGCATTTTTAACAAATCTATTATTAGTAAATAAACCTTTTATCTTTTTAGGAATATTTCCAATAGATAAGAAGAATGAATTTATATAATCATTAATAGTTTTCTTTTCTAAAGTGACATTTTCATTAATATAAATATCCGCTTTAGTTTTTTCTTTTTTCTCTTGTTTTTTCTGTTCTAATGCTTCTTTTTCTTTAACTTTTAATTCTTGTAATCTTTTTCTATTTTCTTCTTTTATTTGTCTATTTCTTTCCTTAGCTGCTATTTTCTTTTCTTGTTCCATTTGTTGCTTAGCACGCATTTTCTCATTCATTTCATTTAGTTTAACAAATGCTCTAACTATTAAAACGAATGGGAAAGCAAAACCAAACACAACATATTTTATAAATAAATATACAAATCTTGAACTAACTATAAATCCAATAAATATATATTTTATAAATTTATAAACAAAATAAGATAAATATAAGAATAAATAACTTATCATTTTTAAAAAATAATATAAAGATGATACTATTACATCAATTAAGATAAATAAAGTAACAAAAAAACCTATATTTATATACTTTATAATTTTCACAATAAAAACAAACAAAAAATGTACCATTTTATATACATATATAAATGGTAATAAATAACTTGGTTTATTCAAATGGTATCACCACACATTCCCTTTTGCTATTCTTAATACTAATAAGATTATACCATATTTTTCTAAAAAGTAAAACTTTTTTTAAAAAAATCATATAATATTTTTGAAAGGAGGAAATTATGAATTTTTATCCTTATTATAATTTTCCTTACACTTCTTTTACACAAGTACCTAAAGTTGGTGGTTTAAAATATTTATTTGGTAACATTAAATGGGGTTCTATATTAAGTGGAACTCAAAAAACATTAAATGTTATTAATCAAGCAATTCCTATTATTAAACAAGCTGGTCCTGTTATTAATAACGCTAAAACAATGTTTAGAGTTATGAATGAATTTAAAAAAGTTGATTTACCACAAGAAAACATTATCCAAAATAATATTTCTAATAATATTGATTCAAATAATACAAATGTAGAAACTATTAAAAAAATAGATAATGGTCCCGTGTTCTTCCAATAAAAAAAGCCATTTTTAGGCTTTTTTACTATCTTCTTTTTTTCTTAATTCAGTATTTAATATTTTCTTACGCATTCTATAACTTATAGGTGTAACTTCTACTAATTCATCATTATTTATATAATCCAAACATACTTCTAAACTTAATAATCTAGGTCTTTTTAAAACTACTGTATGATCACTTCCACTAGCACGTGTGTTAGTTAATTTTTTACCTTTTACAACATTAACAGCTAGATCGTTATCATGATTATTTTCTCCTACAATCATACCTTCATATACTTCAGCACCAGGTTCAATAAACATAACTCCTCTATCTTCTAATTGTCCTAAAGCATAAGCAGTAGCTTTTCCGTTTTCCATAGAAACTAAAACGCCTTGTTTTCTTTGACCAACTTTTGAGCCTGCTAATTTACGATATTCTTTAAAAGTATGATTAATTATACCATAACCTTTAGTCATTGTCATAAATTCTGTCATAAACCCAATTAATCCACGAGAAGGAACAATATAACTTAATCTTACTTGATTTTCATGGCTATGCATATTAACCATTTCACCATCACGATTTCCTAATGCTTCGATAACTGAACCTACATATTCTTCTGGAACTTCTACTAAAACATCTTCAAATGGTTCACATTTAATTCCATCTATTTCTTTTACAATAACTTGAGGTTTAGAAACTTGAAGTTCAAATCCTTCTCTTCGCATATTTTCAATTAAAATAGATAAGTGTAATTCTCCTCTACCAGATACAATAAATGATTCACTATCATTTGGTTTAACTTTTAAAGATACATCTCTTTCAGTTTCTTTATATAATCTTTCTTCAATTTTTCTAGCAGTTAGTATTTTACCTTCTCTACCACAAAATGGACTAGTATTAACTCCAAATGTCATTTGTAAAGTTGGTTCATCTATTCTAAGTAATGGTAAAGCTTCTTCTTTACCTTGAGTACAAACTGTTTCACCAACTTCAATATCAGGTAACCCAGCTATTGCTACTATTTCACCTGCTTTAGCTTCAGTTATTTCTATTCTTTTTAACCCTAAATAACCATACATCTTTTGAATTCTAAATTGTTTAATAGAACCATCACGTCTTACACAAGATACCATTTCATTTACTTTAGCTTTACCTCTTTTAACTCTACCAATTCCGATTCTTCCTACGAAGTCATTATAATCTAATAAAGCAGGTTGAAATTGAAATCCGCCATCTAAATCTACATTAGGAGCTGGAATATAATTTATAATTGCTTCTAATATAGGTTGCATTGTATGTTCTTGTGTTTCTAATTCTGGATGAAGACTAGATGTTCCATTAATAGCAGAAGCATATATTACTGGGAAATCTAATTGATCAATATCCGCACCTAATTCAATAAATAAATCTAATACTTCATCTACTACTTCTTTAGGACGAGCTGTTGGTTTATCTATTTTATTTACAACAACAATTGGTGTTACTCCTGCTTCTAAAGCTTTTTTAAGAACAAATCTAGTTTGTGGCATTGTTCCTTCATATGCGTCGACTATTAATAAAACACCGTCAACCATATTCATAATTCTTTCAACTTCGCCACCAAAATCAGCATGGCCTGGAGTATCTAATATATTTATTCTATATCCATCATAATTAATAGCAGTTGTTTTAGCTAAAATAGTAATACCTCTTTCTTTTTCAATATCATTTGAATCCATTGAATAAGTATTTTCATTTTCTCTAAAAGTTCCTGACATTTCTAACAATTTATCAACTAATGTAGTTTTTCCGTGGTCAACATGCGCAATAATAGCTATATTTCTTATTTTTTCCATAAACTCACTCCTCAATCAACTGTGTAATTATAGCATTTTTATTTTAATTTGTAAAGTTTTTTGATATAATTACAATAGGTGGTAGGATGAAAACTTTATTTAGTATATTTATTAGTTTTCTATTTATAGTCAATGTAGATGCTCAAAAATTAGAAGTTACCTTAGATAAATGTGTTGATGGTGATACTGCATGGTTTTATTTAAATAATGAAGAAATTAAAGCAAGATTTTTAGCAATCGATACTCCAGAATCAACAACAAAAAAAGAAGCTTTTGGTAAAGAAGCTAGTGATTTTACTTGTAATTTATTGAAAAATGCTAATAAAATAGAAATAGAATATGATGATAACAGTGATAAATTAGATAAATATAATAGACATTTGGTTTGGGTATTTGTTGATGACAATTTACTACAAGACTTAATAATTAAAAATGGTTTAGGTAAAGTAGAATATTTATATGGTGATTATAAATATACTTCTATATTAGAAGCTAGCGAAATATTAGCTAAAACTAATCGAGTTGGAATGTGGAATGATACATATGATTATTTATATATAATCGGAACTATAATTTTAATTGTTATTATAATAATTATTTTTATTTTTAATAAAAAAGTAAGAAAAAAGGTATTCAATAAAATCAAAAAAAAGGTATTTATTTTATAATAAAACAAATACCTTTTTTTTCATTATTAACAGTTATTTCATACCCTAATAAATTAAGGGTTTTTTTAACAATTGATAAACCTAATCCAAATTGTCCTTTTATCCCTTTTTTGTAAGGAGTAAATATATTATTTAGGATATTAGGATCAATATGTGGTCCATCATTATATAGTGTAATTTTATTATTTTTAATTGTTATTTTTATTTCTTTTAAAGCATATCTCATAAAATTATTTAATAAATTATCAATTATTGCTTCCCACATATCTAGTGTACCATTAAATATAGTTTTACCACTAATATTAATAGTAAAATTGACATCTGGTCGTTGTATTTTAAATTTATCAACACTACTTTCAATAATTGGTTTTATATCAATTTTTTCATCTTTTTTTTCTATATCTTTGAGATATGCTAATTTATTTAAGTATAAAAGGGAGTGTACTTTTATTTCGAGTTTATTTATTTGTTCTTTAATAATACTTCCGCCTATCCCAGGATCCATAATTCCATCCTCAATAGCTTCCATATGTGATTTTATAACAGTAAGTGGAGTTTTAAAATCATGAGAAATATTTTGATACATTTGATTTTTGTATTCTTCTTGTTTTTTTAAGGTAGCTTTCATGTCGTCAATTGCTTTATTTAAAGTACTTAACTCATCATCTACCATATATTCGTATTTATCAACATAATCATCATTGTCTAAATTATCGACTTTTTCTTTCAGATGATATATTTTTGTTACTATTTGATTCGCCCATAATATAATAATACCAATTGTAATTAACAAAGTTCCGATTATTACGGGTAGTAAAGTTTTCATAATATCGGATCTTATTTCTAATAAATAATCGTTATTAGTAATTGCAATCTTATTAATATATTCCGAATCAATATTATAATAATAATATGTTTTACCTAAATAAGTAAATTTGCCATATTCATTATTTACTTTATCTAATATCTGTTTAGTATCAATATCAATTATATCTTTTAAATTATCTGATACTATAATTTTTCCATCAACAACATATAAATAAGCAATATCTTCAAAATCAGCTTTATCTACATTACTTTCAATTAATTCTAATGGTTGTTTTAGATATTGATATATATTTTTTTCATAGATAGGGAGTAAAAGTTTTGGGAGGAGTAAGCCCAAACTTATAAATATAATTCCACATATAATAACTGCTAAAGAAATTAATTGTCTATATAAAGTAGTCTTAATCATGTCAAACGATAACCAAAGCCATAAATTGTATTAATATTTAATTTAGGCATTTTTCTTCTTAATCTTCTTATTAAATCATCAACTACTCTATCACTACCAAAGTAGTTTTCACCCCAAATGATATTTAATATATCATCTCGGCTATATGATTTACCTTTATTACTTAAAAACATATATAGTAAATCAAATTCTAAAGTGGTTAAATTAATTTCTTTGTTATTATGTAAAACTATTCTTTTATCAATATCAATTTCATAATCTTCATATTTTATTTTATTAGAATTAGTGTAGACTCTTTTTAATATATTATTGATTCTTAACATCAATTCTTTTGGTGAATATGGTTTAGCGATATAATCATCACTACCTAACTCAAGACCTAAAATTTTATCCAAATCTTGATCACGAGCCGAAGTGAATATAACAGGAACATTTTTATCTAAACTTCTTATTTTTTTTATTAAATCATATCCACTAATTGAATCACCTAACATAATATCTAAAACCCAAAGATCTATTTTTTCTTTGCCTATATATTCTAAAGCATCATTTCCTTTATAAAATTGGATTACATCATATCCCTCTTTTTCCATATAGGACTTTATTAAATTATTTAATGATATTTCATCTTCTACTAAACAAATCTTATACACATTCATCACCTATTTTTAGTATAACATAAATTTATTCATATACCACCTTCTTTCTTTAAATTTTTTAAAGTTTATATCTTCATCTATCACCTCCAACACATTAAGTATATAATATCATTGTGGTAATATTTTGATAAAAATATGGAAAAATGTGGTATTAAATATTTTCTGTATAATTACATCCTTTATAATAATTAGTACAACCTATAAAATCATAATTCTTTTTATTACTATGTTTAACAATCAATTCTCCATCACATTTAGGACACTTCTTTATTTCTTTTTTATATTTTAAATTATTAGTTTTAAAACTACATAATTCTTTATCATTAGAACAAACATATAAATTACTTATTTTAAAACTATTATATTTTCTAATTAACGGATAACCACACTTTGGACATATATGTGGTTTTTTTGATAATTTAATTCCTGTTTTATTATATAAAGATACATTATCATATTTAATTATTTCTAAAATAAAATCAGATGGTTTATTAACTGGTGTTAAAATATAAACTTTATTTTTAGTTCTAGTTAATGCCACATAAAATAATCTTCTTTCTTCAGCAAATATAAATGATTTATCTTCTACATTAATTATTTTCATAATCGGATCATCTTTAATTTGAGATGGAAAACCATAAGTTCCATCATCACCATTTAAAATAATCACTTGATCATATCCTAATCCTTTAGAAGAATGAGCTGATAAAAAGTCAATTTCAAAATTAGGATGTTTTTTAGATTTTATTTTGTCACTACTTATTTCATAAAAATCTTCACTGTTTATTAAATAATATTTTTCAAAATTATATCTACCAATTAATAGTATCTTTTGTTTATCACCAAATTTATTTTGAATATCTTTTAAACAATTATTTAACATACTAATCTTATTTTTTAATTTATTACTTGAATCATCATAAGTTATAACCATAACCGGATTTTTTAATCTTTTAGGAGAAACTAATTTCTTTTTAATTTGTTTATTATTAGTCATAACAAACTTACCTGCTACATCAATTAATTGTTGACTATTACGATAAGTATGCGTTATTTGTAACAATTCTGCATACCCCATTAAATCTTTAAATTCCGTAAATAATGATATATCACTCCCTGCAAAAGCAAATATACTTTGAAAATCATCCCCTACGGCAATTATTTTAGAATCACTTACTTCCCCTATTTTTTTTGTTAAATTAAATCGTTGCATTGATATATCTTGATACTCATCAATAATCACATATTTATAATTTAATTTAGTATTATTCAATTTATAATAAGCTTCATTTATCATATCTTCAAAATCAATATAATTATTTATTTTTAATTGTTCTTGATAATAATCATATACACCTTCAATAAAATTTAAAAATAAATTAGTTCGCTCATCAGTATAAATATGTTTTAATTTAGAAAAATCTTCTTTAGTATAACCTTTTATTTTAAATCCTTGAATAAAATTTAAACAAAATATTATAAATCTAGTATAATAAACATCTTTAGAAGTATCCACTAATTTAGAATATATTTCAATATCTTTTTTCGGATTTAATATAATATTATGTTTTAATAATTGTTCTTTTAAATCTTTTAACAAATCACTACTTGAATAAGTTTCAATTAAAGTCGTATTATTTAATTTATGTATTTTTCTTTTATTATTTATTTGATATTTATATTTTAAACTATTTATATAGCCATATAATTTATTATATCCATTTTTATTTAAACTGTAATGTTCTAAATAAAATACCCTTTCTCCTTGATAAATAGTAAAATCGGGTAAATAAGTTTTACTTTTATCTAATTTAGGATAAGGCTTTTCATATTCATAATCAATATTATTTAAATATAAAAAGTTAGCAATCATTACTTCTTCATTGGATTTTAAAAACTCACCCAAAATAGTATACCTCTTATTAGTTCGTTCATCAATTACTTGTTTATTATAATCATTTAATCTTGATTTTAAAGTAATATAATCATTTCTTTTCTTATAATTAAAATATTCATTTAAACTATTAAATTTTAAAGCAAAATTAGGTATATCAAAATAAAACACAAAAAATTTTAAAAACTCTTTTAATTTTTTATTATCATTACATAACTCTTTATCAAAATAATCTTTAACTAAATTATAAGAATTAGTTAAAACTTTTAAATGTTCATCCGTATTACTTTTTAATATTTCAACACCAAATTTGTGAAATGTACAAACTAAAGCTGGTATTTTAAAATCTTTATTAATTCTTTGTTTTAATTCAGATACTGCTTTATTTGTATATGATATTAATATTATATCATTTGGATCTACTTTTTTTATATCAACTAAAAACTTAACTTTAGCAGCCATAGTAGTAGTTTTACCAGCACCAGCACCTGCTATTATTAAATTATAATCTTCATCAGTTAGTATAGCAATTCTCTGTTCTTCATCTAGAATAATGTTATCATCTATTCCTTTATACATATTATCAAAATAATCTTTATATTTGATTAATGCTTCTTTAATATATTTTTGATTATGTATTTTTACTTTATCATAATCTAAATTATATCTTTTTATATCTTTAACTGAAATATATTCAAAAGGCATAATATCACCAAAATTATTATATATTAAATATTAGATAAAAGCAAAGAATAAAGTAAAAATGCACAATATTTTCAAAATACTGCACATTTTTATGTCTTTAATACCCTATTTTGCACAATCATTGTGCATTTTTAAAATAAATGTTATTTTCTTTTTCATATCCTAAATTAATTATTTCACCATGACCTGGATATAATATTATATCATTAGGATATTTTTTTATTTTATCTATTGATTCAAACATATCTAATTTATTACTATTTTCTAAATCAATTCTGCCTATAGTATCTTTAAATATAAAATCACCAACAAACATTATTTTTTCTTTTTCAAAATATATAGTAATACAAGTATCATCGTGTCCCTTAGTATGAATTATTTTAAATTTAAAATTATTTATAGTATATTCTTTTTCTTCTAATTTATAGTCATATACTTTTATATTATATTTATTAACTAATTCCTTTAAAGCTCCAATATGATCAAAATGATAATGTGTAATAATAATTCCAACTGGTTTTAAATTACCAATTTCATTTACAATTTTATCTACTTCATCACCTGGATCAATTATTAAACAATCATTATCAATACTTGCAATATAACAATTTGTTTCTAAATATCCAACTTTAACTGTTTTTATTTTCATTTATAACTCCTTTTTCATTCCATATATTTCTATTTCATAGCCTAAATTTTTATATAAATTATAAGCATATATATTATCTTTAAACACTGATATTTCAATAATTTTTATATTGTTTTCTTTGCACCATTCATAAAATTTATTTATTAAAGATTTAGCAATTCCATTATTTCTATAATTATCTAACACATATAGTGCATCTATTTGCGCTACTCCTTTATGAGCAAAATTACTTTGTTCAAATTTAATATAACCATAAATAAAGCCAACTGGTATATTATTGCTATAAGCTAAAAATAAAATATCTTTATTAAATTTATTAACGTAATTATTACTTACTATAAAATCTTCTTTAATATTTTTATCAAATTTTCTTTCGTGTTGAACTAATTTAGTTAGTAATTCATCACATTCTTTAGCCATTTGTTCATTTATAACTTTTTTTATTTCAAACATCTTTATTCTCCTTAATGACTGCACCTTTAAAAATTTCTTTAATTATTTTTTCTTTTAAATCAATTGGTACAGGACTACCTGAAGCATTGAAATGGCCACCACCATGATATTTTTTAGCTATTACACTTAAATCAACTTTATTGTTACCACGGTAACTAATGCTTTTATCAACATTAATTAATATAACATAATCTAAATAATCATATTTATTGATTAAATAATTACCTAATTCACTCATATTTCGTTCAGCAAATACTACTCCTACTTTTTTATTATCTAAAGATATTTCAATTATTTCTTTTTCTTCTATATATCTTTTTATTCTTAAATTTTCTAGTTCAATTAAATTTAAATCTTCCCTACTATATAATTCATTACTATTAATTATTACGTTATAAAATTTGTCTATAAATAATTCTCTACCATATATTTTAAATAATACTACAATATTATTAGCTTCCTCTTTGCTTGTAATACTAAAATCATAAGTATCCATTGTTCTTACATGTTCAACTAATTTTTTAGTTACATCTTTATTTAATAAATCATTATTATACTTTTCTAATAAAAACTTATAATACAAAGTAGTACCAGATTGTTTAATACCATCAACATCAATCACTTTAATAAATGGATATTTATTCATATGAATATTACTTAAATGATGATCAAATACTAAAACTTTTTTATTATTATTTAAAATATAATCAGCAGTCTCTTCTTTAATATTTAAATCAACTACTATAATTTCTTCATCAATATTATCCATTACATATTTATCTACTTCATCTATATCAGCTAAAATATATTTAAAATCCTTAAATACTAATTTAGATAATATAATTGGTGTGACACCATCTGGATCTGCTTTATGACTAATTATTAGCATCTAATACCTCCTTTACTGGACCATATGTTTTTCTATATCCTTCAATTAATCCATATTTATGAATTGCTTCAATATGTTTTTTAGTAGGATATCCTTTATGAGAAGCAAAACCATACATAGGATATTTTTCATCTAATTCATACATCATACTATCACGAGTTACTTTAGCAATAACACTAGCTGCTGCAATAGAAATACTTTTAGCGTCCCCTTTAATAATACTAGTTGTTGGAATATCTAAATTAATTGGCATAGCATCAATTAAAACATGTTCTAAATTAATTTGTTCTCTTACTTTATTTATAGCTATAATCATTGCTTTTCTACTGGCTTCATAAATATTTATTTCATCTATTTCTTCTGGTGATACAATACCTACTGCATAAGCTACACAATTATTAATTATATAATCATAAAATAAATTTCTTTTTTTCTCGGATAGTTTTTTTGAATCTGTTAAACCTTCTAATACAAAATCTTTTGGTAATACAACACAACTTGCTACAACAGGTCCTATTAAAGGGCCACGCCCTACTTCATCTACTCCACCTATATACTTAATACCTTTATCATATAATTCATTTTCATATTCATATAAATCCATTTTTATCACCTTTTTTATTATATCATTTTTATATTTAAATTTTTAATTTTTTGTGCTATAATCGATAAATTTATTTAATTTATATAACATTATAAATTCCATACCAATAGTGATTGACACATTTAAATTATTATGATATTGCTATTAATGTTGATTCATTAGGTGTTGAAAAAACAGCTGAATTATTAAAAAATATTATATTAGAAAAAAACTTACAAATTAATGTAAGTTTTTATTTATACATTGGAGGGCCTAGCCGGACTTGAACCGACGCTCGGGGAGTTGCAGTCCCATGCCTTACCAACTTGGCTATAGACCCGTACAAACAAATTATAGCAAAAATAATTTGTTTTAGCAAGTATTTTTAACTAATTTATTATTTTTTCTATAATTCATTATATTATTTAACTAAATAAATTATACCTAATTATATTATTTGATGTTTCAATTATTTTTCTAGCATATTCTTCTTTTTCTTTTATATAATTAGAATCTACATCTTCATACATCTTATATTCACTTAATTGATTATTATAATATATTTTATCTGTTAACCAATTACCATTTGGAAAAACTACAATATTGTCTTCTACACTAAATATATCATTACCTAAAGCATATTTTGTATCAACACCAAACATGTTACCAATAGTAGGCATAACATCAATAGCGCCCATTACTTTATCTATTTCTTGATGTTTAATATCTTTACTCCATATTATTAAAGGAACTTTAGTCAACTGCTCATATTCATAAAAATCTATTTTCTTACCTAAATATTCTTCATATTCTTTTTGAGAAAATTTCGCATCGTGATCACCATAAATAACTAATACTGTATTATCAAGATTTACTCTATTTATAAATTCACCTATTGCTTCATCAGCATAATGAACTAATTTAATATAATCCCCTATTCTAGTACCTTCAGCATCTCCTACATTAAAATCAATACCTTCAGTATAAAATGGAGTATGATTAGATAACATAATTAAATTTCCATAATATTTATCATATTCTAAATTATTAATTATATCAGCTGATTGAATAAAAAATGATTTATCAGATAATCCTAAACCTAATTGTTCAGTTAAATCATAAGTATCATAACAATAATAATGATCATATCCTATTTTTTGATACATCTTATCTCTATTCCAATAATTACATGTATTACCATGCATACTAAAAGTATAATAACCATTATTTTTAAATGATTTAATTAACGAATTATATTCATTTTTATCATAACTAGTAAATACTGTACCTGTTCCTATTGGAAGTAATGAATTAGTAATAGCTAGTTCGGTATCACTACTTGTTCCAACACTTTCTTCAGAATAATAATTATTAAAATAAATTCCTTCATTTTTCAATTTATATAGGTTTGGTGTTATAGTTTCATTTATAAACATACTTTGAATACTTTCAGAATGAATAAACAAAATATTTTTATCTTTAAATATATTAGTGTATTCATTTGTTTTAGTTTCTTTATTACTATAAAACTCTTCGACTTCTTCTTTAGCTTCAGTATATCCACATTTTGGACACATAAATTTAGATGCTACATAAAATATATCATTTAATTGATAATTATAAACACCTAAATTTCTTACAACATAAGCTTTATTCCAATCATGTTTTAACCTGTATATATCATTAGAATTAATTGTTAATAAAGATATTACTAAAATAGTAAAATAAAATATAAAACTTTTTTTAAACATATTAATATCTTTAATTTTATTACTTTTCTTATATAAAACAATCATTAAAATTATTTGCCAAAGAAAAATAAAATCAATTATTTTAAAGGTTCCAGTTATTGCTTCAGAAGGAAGTCTTAACGCTTGAACGAAAGCTTCTAATAAATAAATTGAAGCAAAGTCATTAAAATTATTATAGTATAATGAATTAATTGTACAAATAGCAGTTAAAACAATAGAAAATATTAAAAAATATAAATTTCTTTTTTTAATTAAAAATGAGAAACTATAAATAAAAAGTAATAAAGTTAAATCAAATAATAAATATTTTAAACTTATAAAGCCTGTCGTTAAATAAATTAATATACTACTATTTATTAAACTAGATATAATAAATATAATGCCATAATCTTTTAATGATGATGAAATATTAAACTTATGCATATTATCAAAGCTCCTATTATAAATCCTGTTATATTATTTTTTTTATTTTGATGTTTTAAATGTTCTAGTAATTCAAAAAATACAATATATACTAACATTCCTAATGTTATAGCAAACATAACTCCAATAAAGAATTCACTTACATTACCTATCAAATATAATATAAATGATCCAATAAAAGTAGATAGTGATATTACGAAACTTATTAAAATTATTTTTGTTTTACTATATTTCGCATCTTTTAATGTACTACCTATTACCATTCCTAATGGAATATTATGTAAACCAATACCTATTCCTAATAAAATACCTAAATTAAAGTTTTTATTTAAAGTAGAATATAAAATCATTCCTTCAATTAAATTATGAATAATTAAAGCAATAGAAGACATTAATCCGATATGAAAAACATGTTCTTTATGATTAGAGTGTTCATGATCTGGAATAAATATATCTAATAATTTTAATAATACAAATCCTATTAAAGCAAATATTATCATATTAAAATAATTAATATGTTCTAAAGTATGAGGTATTACTTCTAAAAAAATTAAGCAAAATAATACACTAAAAGCAATACTAATAGATAATTCTGATATTTTTTTCTTTCTTTTAAATAATAATATAATAATAGTACCTAATAAAACTGTTAATCCAAATAAAAATGTAATAAACATATAATCACTCCTTAAACAACTTAGGATATTTTTTAATTAATTTATCCACAAAAATACTCATCAAGCTAAATATTATAGTCGATATAAATACTAATATCAAGATAAAAATAAACATTTTTAAATTTAAAATAGTTAATGAGAAAAATTCTCTAAACCCAACTATCGTAGTTATAAACCCTATTATCAATGAAATAATTAAAAATAATCTTAATTTATTTAAAGGATAACATATTTTAAATAAAAGTAAAAACCCTGTAAAACCAGTCATTAATACACATAATGTTGATATTTGATTATTGTTTAATTTAAATAAATTACCTAAAATAGCTAAGATAATAATATTTAATACAATAGTTAATGAAGCAGGTAAAGCTTTACTAAAAACATTAATTAAAAAATTACCTTTAATTCGATTATTATTAGGCTCTAAAGCTAAAATAAATGAAGGAACACCAATTGTAAAAAAGTTAGTCAAAGTTAATTGAATTGGTTCAAAAGGATAATTAAAACTTACAAACATAAATATTAAAACTAATAAAAATGAATAAGTTGTTTTTGCTAAAAACAAAGTAGCACTTCTTTCAATATTATTAATTGTTCTTCTTCCTTCTTTTATAATACTTGGAATTGCATCAAAATCATCATCTAACAAAACTAATTGACTTACATTTCTAGCTGCATCTGTCCCACTTTTAATAGTAATACTACAGTCTGCTTGTTTTAAAGCTAAAACATCATTAACTCCATCACCAGTCATTGCTACAAAATGATTGTTACTTTGTAACTGTTCTATTATTTTCTTTTTCTCTATTGGCGCTACTCTTGCAAACACATTATATTTATTTATATCATCAATTTCTTCTTTTGATAAATCAATTCCTTTAACATTTAATCCAACATTATTAGCTATTTTACTAATAGTTTTTAAATTATCTCCAGATATAATTTTTATATCAACATTTTGATTTTTTAAATAATTCAACATTTTTTTAGCATTTTTTCTTATTTCATCTTTCAAAACAATAATACCAATTGGTAAATCATCTTTAGTTATTAATAATGTTCTATTTTCTTGATTATCAATAACTTCTTTTATTTTCTTTTTACATAAAAATTCCGGAGCTCCGATTAAAAATTTACCTTCTTCAAACTCTACTCCACTATATTTATTAATTGGTGAAAATGGTATTTTTTTAATAACTTTATAATTATCATATTTTTTAAAATAATTACCTAAAGCATCACTAGTAGCATTATCAGAATCTAATGTATTTACTATATTACCTATTATTTCATTTAAATCATAATCTTCTAATTTTATAACATCAATTACTTCCATTTTACCACTCGTAATAGTACCTGTTTTATCTAAACAAATTGTATCAACTCTAGCTAACATTTCAATACAATATAATTCTTGAACCAAAACATTTAATCTAGCTAATCTAATTACGGAAACAGCTAAAACAGTACTAGTTAATAATACTAATCCTTCAGGTATCATACCTAATAAAGCAGCTACAGTGTTAATTATTGAAGATTCTAAATTTTTATCTAAATTATATTGATTAAAAAATAATAATAAACCTAATGGAACAATAAATATAGAAACTAATTTAATTATTTTATTTAAAGAATTCATTAATATAGAATTTAATGGTTTTACATATTTAGCATCTTTACTTATCGTATTAACATAATTATCATTACCAACATGAATTACTTTAGCTATTACTTTACCTACTACTACAAAACTACCTGATTTTAATTCATCATCTTTTTTATAACTTACTAAATCAGATTCCCCAGTTATAAAAGCTTCATTTACTTCAACACTACCTTCTAGTATAATACAATCAGTTACAATTTGATTGCCAGCTTTTAAAATAATTATATCGTCTACTACAATATCTTCATTATCAATATTAACTATTTTATTATCTCTTATAACATTAGATTTTAAAGAAGTAATAATTGATAATTTATCAACAATTCTTTTAGATCTTATTTCTTGAACCATACTTATTAAAGTATTACATACTACAATACCCATAAATAATAAGTTTTTATAAGAACTAACAAAAAATATTAATAGAGCTAAAACAAAATTTAATAAATTAAATAAAGTAAAAATATTATCAGTTATTATTTTTAAAATACTTTTAGTTGGAACTACTTTATTTTTATTTGTTAAACCTTTTTTTACTCTTTCATTTACTTCTTTACTATTTAATCCTTTATAATTATATTCCATAATATTACCTCTTTATTATTTTATCACACCAAATAAATTATATCAAAAAAAACTAATATTTTTAATTACAAATTTGTAATATTAGTTTTATCTTTTTTTACTTGGTATTGTTAAATTAGCATCTTTAACTAGTATTGTTGAAACTTCTGGTATTCTATGAACGTTTGGAAAAGTTTCGCCTAAACTTCTTAATATTAATTCATGTTCTTTACTTAATTTACCATTTTTATAATCTTTTCTTCTATTATTTTTCCACCAACCAATATTTACACCTTTATAAACTGTTTTTTGCTGTATTTCTATATATGTAATTCCTGTTAATTTCATATACTCTTTAATTAAATTAACGACATCATTAAATGATATATTATTTCTTTTACTTTGAAAATTTTCACCTATATTTCTTAACATCATTTCTTCTTCTTTAGCAAGTTTTCCTTGATTATATTTTATGCGTTTATCCTTTATCCAATGTCCTATATTTATTCCTTTATAGGTATCACGAGATTGAATATCACTATATTTTTTACCAAAAAATAATAAATATTCTTTTATTAATTCTATCATTTTTTCAAATGATATGTCATGTCTTTTTTCCTCAAAAGTTTCACCAATACTTCTTAATATCATTTCTTTTTCTTTACTTAATTTTCCTTTTTTATATTCCATTCGTTTAGTGTTTTTCCACATACCTACATTTATTCCTTTATATACATCTAAATGTTTTATTTGTGAATATGTTTTATTTGATATCATCATATATTCTTTTATTATTTCAATCATTTGATCAAATGGAATTATCTCATTTATTTCAAAATCTTCTCCTATGTTTCTTAATGCTATTTCTTTTTCTTTATCTAACTTACCTAATTTATATTCATTTCTACGACTATATTTCCATTTACCAATATTAATTTTTTTATATACATCATCATATTTTATATCTTTATATTTTTTACCAGTATTAACTAAATATTCACTTATTATTGCTAACATTTCTTCAAAAGTTTTTACAATTCTTTTATCTTCAAAAGTTTCACCTAAATTTCTTAATATTATTTCATCTTTTTTTGACAAAGTACCCAATTTATATTTTCTTTTACGAGAACTAATAATTGTTCCAATATTTACTCCTTTATATTTATCTTTTTGTTTAATTTCATCATAACTTTTACCTGTTACTTCCATATATTCTTGAATAATTAAAGCTACTTTAGACAAAGGTAAAATTGGTACATATATAAAGTCAATTTTTTCTAATAATCCTATAACATTCTTAGTATTATCATATATTTCAAATTTTTTTCTTAATTCAGGTGACATTTCATCTAAACTATTAAATCCTAAATAATTTAATACTTCATCTCTTATAGCAAATAAACTTTCTTTTATTTCTAAATTATTGGCTAAATCTATTATTAATGGAACACCAATTAATTGATCAATTTTACAATCAATTTTTTTTAATATAATAATTCCATCATAATTTTCTTCACGTAATAAATTATCTGAAATATCTGATTTAAAATTTATTTCAGTGAAATCATTAAACAAATTTATAAATTTATTTTCATCATCGCATATAATTAAATATTTGCCATTTTTTTTAGTAATATATTTTTCTATTATTGACTTATAATCCAAAGATTGATTAACAATTTGTTTTAACTGTTCTAATAATTCTAATAAATATCTTTTTTTCTTTCCATCTTTTAACATATTAATCATTAATTCTCTTTGGTTTACTTCATCAATTAATGAATATGCACAATTTACATAAACAGGGAAAGAAATATAATTACTTGCTATTGCTTCACTTATATTCATAATAATTCAACTCCAATAAACTTATAAAAATTATATCATATTTTGAATACAAAATATAAATAAAACATAACAAAAAATTAAGCTTCTTCGCTTAATTTTTTATAATATTCATAAGTTTTAATTGCATTTTCTTTATTTGATTTTAATAATTCATCTGCTTCTTTATTAAGTTTATCCAACATTGTATATCTTGTTTGTTTTAATAAAAATTCATCATAAAGATTAAAATCAGGATTACAATCTAAACTAAATTTAGAAAGTGGATTTCTTCTAAATATTGGAAAATAACCACATTTAACGGCTTCTTTTTCCATATCGATACTATTTACCATACCACCTTTAATACCATGAGATATACAAGGTGCATAAGCAATTATAATAGCTGGACCATTATAACTATTAGCTTCGTTAAATGCTTTTATTAATTGCATTGGATTTGCGCCCAATGATACCTGAGCGACATAAACATTAGGATAGGTCATCATCATTCTAGCTAAATCTTTTTTATTAGTTTGTTTACCCGAACTTGCAAATAATGCAACACTACCTTTTGGTGTAGCTTTACTAGCTTGACCACCAGTATTAGAATATACTTGTGTGTCAAGTACTAATATTTTAATGTTTTCACCACTCGCTAAAACATGATCGATTCCAGAAAAACCTATATCATAAGCCCAACCATCACCACCAATTGCCCAAATACTTCTTTTAACTATATAATCTTTATAAGGTAATAGCTCTTTATATTTATTAAAATCAATACTATCATAATATTTTTTAGTTATATTATAATCATTAATATTATTGATATATTCATCAAATTCTTCATATTTACTCATAATATTAACTATTTTTTGTTTATTAATTTTATCTGCTTGTAAAAATCCAAATCCATATTCTGCATTATCCTCAAATAATGAACTAGCCCAAGGTATAGTATATGGAGTTGATGGAGCACTGGCTCCATATATTGAAGAACATCCTGTAGCATTAGCAATTATCATACTATCACCAAATAATTGCGTTAATAATTTAATATAAGGAGTTTCACCACAACCAGCACATGCTCCACTAAATTCAAACTTAGGTTGTTTAAACTGTGTATTTTTAACATTATTCAAATTATTTTCTTTACAAGTTATATTAGTAGATAAATAATCAAATACTTTTTGTTCTTCTTCTTCATCAATTAACTCTTTAAATTCTAATGATTTTTCTTTAGACATACAAGACTTAATACATAATCCACATCCCGTACAATCTTTAACACTAATACCAATTATATAATTATTAACGCATCTTTCTTTAATATAATCTGGAGCTTTTTCATATTCTTCATCTGATAATTGATATGGTCTAATTACTCCATGTGGGCACACAAATGAACACATATTACATTTAATACAATTACTACTTATCCAATAAGGTACGAAATCAGAAATACATCTTTTTTCATCTTTACTAGTTCCAGCATTAAATGTTCCATCTGGCATATCTTCAAAACTAGATACTTTTAATTCATCTCCTTTACGATGACGCATCGCCAAATAAACATCAATATACTTTGGTCTTTCAACAAATTCATAATTGCCATCTAATTTAACTTCTTTTAAATAACTAATTGCATTATCAATAGTAAATATATTAGCTTTTACTATGTCTTCGCTTTTTAAACCAAATCTATTTTTAATATCTTCTTTTAACTGATTAATTATATCAGCATTAAGTAAATTAGATAAATATAGTATTACTACTTCCATAATAGTACTTATCTTATTTTTAATACCAGCTTTTGAAGCTAATTCATAAGCATTAATAATATAAAATTTAATGTTTTTATTTCTAATAATATATTTAACATCATCTGGTAAAAAATTTATTACTTCTTTTTCATTTTTTACTGTATTTAATATAAAAATACCATTATCTTTTATTTTATTTAATATTTCATAATCATCTAAATAAGTATCTTTAGTAACTACTATTAAACTAGGTTGTTCTACATAATAAGTTGATTTTATTTTATTATCACTAAATCTTAAATGACAATTAGTTACTCCGCCTGATTTTTTAGAATCATATTGAAAATAACCTTGAACATATTTATTAGTATTTTTTCCTACTAACTTGATTAATGATTTAGAAGCGCTTACCATACCATCAGAACCATAACCATAAACTAACATTTCTAAACTATTATTTAATTTATAATCAGATTCTTTTAAACTTAAATTAGTTACATCATCATCAATTCCAATAGTAAAATTATTTATAGGATTATCTAACATATCATATATAGCTTTTATTTGAGCAGGAGTTGTATTTTTACTTGATAATCCATATCTTCCACCTACTACACTAATATTTTTATCTTTTAAAACATTTACAACATCTAAATATAAAGGCTCACTATTAAACTCTTTAGTTCTATCTAATACAGCAATTTTTTCAACTGTATCAGGTAAAATATTTAAAAAATATTTACTAGAAAATGGACGATATAAATGAACTTCAATCAAACCATATTCTTTTAAATCATCGATTACTTCTTTTATAGTTTCACAAACAGATCCCATCGCTACAATAACTTTTTTAGCTTTATTACTTCCATAATAATTAAATGGTTTATAATCACTATTAGTTATTTTATTAATTTTTTCCATATAATTATTAACTATATCAGGTACTTTATCATAATACTTATTTCTTATTTCTGTTGCTTGAAAATAAACATCATCACTTTCACTAGTACCATAAGTTTTAGGATTATTTGGATTAATTGCTTTATTTCTAAATTCATTTAATTTGTCATAATTAATTAAATCTTTAACATCATCACTCTCTAAAATATCTATTTTTTGTAATTCATGAGAAGTTCTAAAACCATCAAAAAAATGCATAAATGGTAAACTAGATTCTATAGCTGATAAATGAGCAACTACACCTAAATAATTAGCATCACTTACATTACTAGAAGCTAACATATTAAATCCTGTTGCTCTAGTTGCGTAAACGTCTTGATGATCACCTAAAATTGATAAAGCATGAGTAGATAAACTACGAGCTGCCACATGCATAACACCTGGTAACATTTCGCCAGCAATTTTATACATATTAGGTATCATCAATAATAATCCTTGACTTGCTGTAAAAGTAGTAGTTAAAACACCTGCTCTAAGTAAACCATGAACCAATCCACTAGCTCCTGCTTCACTTTGCATTTCAATCACTTTTACTTTATCACCAAATATATTAATAACACCTTTATTTGACCATTCGTCCATATGCTCAGCCATTGGACTAGAAGGTGTAATTGGATAAATACCAGCTGCTTCGGTAAATAAATAAGCTGCATTACTACATGCTTCATTACCATCAATAATAACTTTTTTCACATTAATCACCTTTAATAATTATATCATAAATTTGATTTTTTTTACTAAAATGATATAATATTTCAAGGGGATGATATTATGAAATTTAAAAATATTAATACAAAAAAATTAATATACATTTTATTATCTAGTTTTATTGTTGTTTCTATTGTAGGATGTTCAAAAACTGATTCTAGTTTAAATAATTCTTATAATCAAAATAGTGAAAATATACCAGAAAATAAAGAAGAATATTTAGATAATAATCAAAAAAATATAACAGAATCTAAAGAAGATAATAAAAGTAATACCTCAAATGAATCAAATGATAAAATACAAGATAATAACACACAAAATAATACAACAACTTATTCAAATAATGATGAAATAGCAATTCAAACATTTAGTAATATAAACAATGAAATTGATAGTGTTTTAAATAGTGAAGATATAGAAAACGCTAAAGAAAAAGCAAAAGGAACATTTATTACAATAGTTGATTTTATCTTTTATGATAGTGAAATAAATGGAGTAACATTTGATGAACTAACCGATGAAGGAAAACAAAAAATATTAGAATTAGCTAATAAAATTGATACAAAAATTGAAAATAAATTTCCTAATTACAAAGAAACTATATCAGATACAACAAAAAAAGCCTTTAACAAAGCTAGTGAATTAATAAAAAAAGGTGCTTATAATTTAAGTGAATTTTCAAAAGAAAAATTAGGTGAAGAAAATTATAATGCTATTATTGATGCTAAAGATGAATTTATAGATTACACAAAACAAGCAATCGATATTATAGGTGATGTTGGAAGTAATATATTTGAAAATGGTAAAGAGTATATTAAAAATTGGTATGAAAACTTAAAAAGAGATTAGTATCTCTTTTATTTTGTTGTATTTTCTTCTAATTCTTTATTATACACTATACTACCATTTTTACCATTTCTTTTTACATAATATAATGCTATATCAATTTCCTTTATTGTTTTAGATGTTGTTTTATTTTTTTCATAAATTGAAATACCTGCCGAAAAAGATAAATTTAAATTTTTACTTTTCAAATTAAAAATTTTATTTATTTCATCAATACGTTTTTTTACTATTTCAACATTATTAGTGTCAAAAATAATCAAAAATTCTTCGCCTCCATAACGCCCAGCAAAGTCATTTTTTCTTATATTTTCTTTGATAATAGTACCTAACATATTCAAAACTTGATCACCTATTTGATGACCGTAATTATCATTTACTTTTTTAAAATCATCTATATCACATAAAGCAAAAACACTTGTTCTCTTTAATTTAGAAATAAAATCATCTAAGTCTTCTCTAGTTGCTAATCCAGTTATTTTATCTTTTTTTAATGTTGAAATATGTTCAAAATAATTTGTTACATCTTCTAAATATTCTATTTTATAATTTATATCATTTAAATTAAAACTTTTGCTTTTATTTTCATAATATTTATTTCTATATTTGAAAATATTTTCATCAACTTTATTTCTTGTTAATTCTAAATATCTAGAACTAAAATATTCATTAGCATCAAATATTATATGATATTCCCAACCAAATTTAGATAATAACTCCTTAATATTTTCCAAAGACAAAATAATCACCTCTAAAATAATTATAATTTATAATTATAGAAAAGTCAAAAAATACATTAGACTGTGCTAATGTATTCTAATAATCTTAAGAATAATTTGATAAATTTCTTTTCTAATCCTTTTCTACCTAATTTTCTTATTTCAATTCTTTTTTTCTTTATTGGTAAATCACTAAAAATAATTGCGTCAATTTTTTCTTTCATAAGTGTTTCAATTTGTAAATCATCTAAAATACCAGCAATATCATCATTAATTAATCTTGTAGGATCAAATTCAATATCCTTACCTTTACAATTAATAGTTAACTGACCAATTGAATTAACATTATTAATTTCAACCACAAAATCAGGTCCTTGAACATATGATTTACAATCAATTTGCTCTTTATTTTCGTAAACAATAACATCAGTAGCTTTTTTAGCATTTCTAAATATTAACTTATAATTACGAGTGTCAGGAACAATGCCACTTTTACCTTCTAAAGCTCTTATTATAACGGTATAGTTACTAGGCATATAATTATATTCAATCTTAGTTAATAAATAAAAGCCTTTTTCATATAAACTAGATATTCCATCATCTTCATATAAATAATATTCATTACTGATACCGGGGAAAAAATGAATCTCCATATTTTTAGGTGGTGTTGTATCATTTAAATTATCATTAGATCCTAAAGGAATAATACTCCCTGCTTTCGCAAACACAGGATAGTTTTGATCTTTATAAAAAGTTACATAATTATTATTACCAGGATATTTCTGGCCAGTAAAGAAATCATACCAAATACCTTCTGGCATATAAAATCTATGAACAACTCTATTCATAACATAGTCTTTTTTCTTAGTTATAGGACAAACAAATAATTGACTTCCAAAATAATATTCATCACTATATAATAAATCATCATACATTTCTTTAGCCACATAATAAATAGGCTTAACAATTGGAACTCCATCTTTATAGTATTTATAAGCTTCACTATATAAATAAGGTATTAATTTATGTCTCAATTGTAAATAATCAGTTACAATACCTAAAGTTTTAACACTCCATCTCCATGGTTCCCTTTTATAATATTTTCCACAATCAGCTCCAAATTTAAATATAGGAGAAAAAACACCTAATTGAACATAACGAGTATATAATTCATTATCCTCAACACCTTTAAAATATCCACCAATATCGTGAGCCCACCAACTAACGCCTATATTAGTAGAAGCACTATTATACTTAGGAATTAATTTTAAAGTATCCCAACTAACTTCAGTTTTTCCAGGATATAATACAGAATATTTATGTTGAACTAAAGAATTATCATAAGATAATAACATTGGTCTCCTTTTATAATTTCTTTTCATATCATTATATTGATAATGTTGTAAAAAGTATTCATTAAAACAATCTAACCAATAAAAATCAACACCTAAAGCATCTAAAGGATGAATATATAATTTTAAATAAACATCAACCCATTTAGGATCTAAAATATTATAAGGTATTACTCCGTTTTCATCTGTATTCAAATATTTATTAGCTTGTTCATAATACTCATCAATATCATAAAATCCTTCAGTAGGATTAATATTTAAACCTACTCTTATCCCTAGTTTGTGTAAATATGAAATCATTTCATAAGGAGCTTTAAATAAATCTTTATTAAAAGTAAAACCAGTTTTTAAATGTTCTTTATTTTTATAAGTCCTTACATGCCAATCTTTATCCAATAAAACAACTGAAACAGGAATTTTATATTTATTAAAATTATCTACCAATTGTTTTAATGTAGTATCATTATATTCATTATTTCTACTCCACCAATTACCTAAAGCAAATCTTGGAATTAAAGATGGATTACCTGTTAAATTATAATAATCTTTTAAACATAAATCAAAATCATTTAAATAAACAAATAGATAAACATCAAATTCATTATTATTTTCTCTAAAAGTACCATCTTCACATACTATTTTATTTTTAGTATCTTCAATTGAAACGAATCCATCTAAAGAATATAAACTTTTAATATTTTTTAATTTACCTTTTTCAATTAAAATAGGAGCATCATATGTTTTTGCTTCTACATGTTTATAAAACCATACCTTATCAGTGTTTAATATTTCAACTTTTAAATTTTTATTATTTGGTTTTCTGTCTTTAGTATAAAAAACTTTGAAATATGATGTTGCAAGTTCTAAATAATTTTTATCTTCTTTAACTTGAAATTTAACTTTAGGAAAATTTCTATTTTTTACTAGCAATGTTGGTTCATCTACAAACATTCCATTTTCATTATATTCAAATCTAATCAATCGTTCACTTAAAACAGTAAAACGATATTTTTTACCTTCTAATATATTTTCAGGATTTGCTTTAATGCTACTATAATCCACCTTAAAATGCTCACCTAAATCATACATAGAATCACCTCTTTATTCTTTAATATAATTATAAATTATATACTAGTTTTAGTCAAGAAAAAAAGAAACTAAATTTTATCTATTTTCATAAAATTAGTTTCTCTTGATTCACCATCTTTATAAAATCCTCCAGTTATCAAAATGATATCATTTTGTTGTAATTTTAAGAAATTAATTGCTTTTTCTTTTGCATCATTTACAATTTCATCTGTCGATTTGAATACACTTGTTACAACTGGATATACAGCCCAATCAAGCGCTAATGAACGAGCAATTTTTTCATTTGGGCAAGTAGCTAAAACTAAACATTTTGGTCTTAAATTACTAACACTTACAGCAGTCTTACCACTCATAGTAGTTGCTACTATCAATTTAGCATCTAATAAGCTTGCAGTTTCAACAACATTAGTAGCAATTGCTCCTTTAATAGTTTTATCTATATAATTATTGTTTATTGTATAATTTAAATACTTTTCAGTATTTTCACAAATCTTTGCCATGTATTTTACTGTTTCAATAGGATATTTACCCATTGTAGTTTCTCCTGATAACATAACAGCATCAGTACCATTAATAACAGCGTTAGCAACATCAGATACTTCTGCTCTAGTAGGTCTCATATTCTTTTTCATAGATTCTAACATTTCAGTAGCTACAATACAAAATTTACCATGTTTACGACAAGATTCAATAATCTTTCTTTGTAAGATAGGTAAATCTTCCATAGCAGCTTCAACACCTAAATCACCACGAGCTACCATAACACCATCAACTACTTCAACAATAGAATCTAAATTCATTATACCTGTTCTACTTTCAATTTTAGCTATTACTTTCATATCTTCACGATTATGTTTTTTTAATATTTCTTTTGCTTGCAAAACATCTTCTTTTGTTGAAACGAAAGATAAAGCTAAAAAATCTCCTTCATGTTCACATGCATATATAATGTCTTCTTCATCTTGTTTACTAATAAATGGCATATCTAACTTAACACCAGGAACACTTAAACTTTTTTTATTTCCTAATACTCCACCACTAGTAATTTTACATGTAATACCATCTTCTTCTTTAGAAATTACATCCATACTCATTAAACCATTTTCTAATAAAATAGTATCACCGATATTAATAGAGTCAATTGCACTAGGATGATTTACAGTAAATCTTTCTTCATTACCTAACACATAATCTTTAACAACTCTTATAGTTTTCCCTTCTACTAAATTAATTTCATCATTTTCTAGCATACCATTTCTAAATTCTGGTCCTTTAGTATCATATAATATAGCTACATTTAATCCAGTCATTTCTCTTACTTTTTTTACTGAACTTACAACATTTTCTCTTTCTTCTAAAGTTGCATGTGAAAAATTGATACGAGCCACATTCATACCATTTTTAACCATTTCACACATTACATTTGGATCACAACTAGCTGGTCCAATACTACAAATAATTTTAGTTTTTTTCAAAATACATCACTCCTTAAACGCTATACAATTATAACACATTTTAAAAAAATTGCAAATAAAAAAAGAAATATTTTTCTTCAGATTGTAGACAAACCCCACATTTGAAAAAAATGTGGGGTTTTCTTTTACATGGTTTTTTGAAATTTTAATT